>NZ_JBPXRO010000015.1:0-149800 GCF_051842875.1 Neobacillus sp. C211 | reverse complement strand
AGAATAAAAAATTGCCGAGAAAAATACCCTTTCTCGACAATCTGATAAGAAACCTCGATCTAATCGAGGTTTCTTAGATTTATATACCATAATGAGTTCGTTTAATAATCGAAGAACGTATTTTTCCTTTGCTGCGAATAATAGAATGTTTGATTGCTATTCAGGTAGATAAGAGCAGCAATAATCAACGATAGAATGAACCTTTAATAAAAAGCTTTCATTTGCAGGCACATAAAATACACCTTGATTTTGAATTGGCTCCCAATCCTGACCCTTTAATTTATATTCCAGTTTTCCCGCTTGAATTTCCATCTCTTCTTTTTGAGATGTAGAGAATTCATATTCGCCTGGAAGCATAACACCTAAAGTTTTTTGGGTTCCGTCCTGAAATTGGATCGTCCTGCTTGTAACCTTTCCGTCAAAATATATATTTGCCTTTTTGGTGATTGTTGCATTTGTAAAGTGTGACATTGAATTCATCCTCTCGTTTTACTGCTATCATTTAAACAAAGTTTCTAAAAAAATTAAGCGTTATTTCTAAACTCCATCATACGAAATAAATCTTGGTAATCGGGCCAACTCATTTTTCGTTTCAAATATTCACGAAAAGAATTGCAGCTTTTTTCGTGAGGTTTATTATAATGATAAGAAATAAACATTTGTAAACGAACTTGTATCATAAAATAATAGCGATTATTTGTTTCTAACACAGGAATTTCAATGACTTTTATCTTCTGTCCAAAAACATTTTTGAACTCTAGGCTCTTACATAACAAAATATCATCTTCTTTTACGAGTTTCTTTCGATTATAACCTATTATCCACTTAATATCTAAATATTAAGTGTTCAAAAATAATTCAGACTTTTTAATAAAAACCAGACTCATCTTTCAGAATCTGGTTTTTTCAATAGATATTCAGGAAGGAGAAGCTACAACTTCGTAATCGTGCTTCTCTTCAAAGATAGTAGTCTTTTAAGCTAGTCTCATCTTAAAATCTTGATAGCCAAATTCACGCACGACACGACAATCTCCATCTTTATCTTGAATAGCGATGGCTGGTAATGGCATGCCGTTAAAAGTGGTGTTTTTGACCATCGTATAAATCGCCATATCACCGAAAACTAAGCGGTCGCCGCTCTTTAATGGCTGATCAAAAGAATAATCTCCGATGACATCGCCTGTCAGGCAGGTTTGCCCGCCAAGTCGATACGTAAATGGCTTTTCTCCAGCTTCCCCTGATCCAAAAAGAGGGGGACGATAAGGCATTTCCAATACATCAGGCATATGGCAGGTGGCAGACGTGTCAAGAATCGCAATCTCCAATCCGTTTTGATGTAGATCAAGTACGGATGTAATCAAGTATCCTGCATTGAGTGCAATCGCTTCTCCCGGCTCAAGATAAACTTCTAAACCGTAGTTTTCCTGCATTCTCTTAATACACGCTTCTAATCTCGGAATATCATAATCTTCTCTTGTAATATGATGACCGCCGCCAAAGTTGATCCATTCCATTTGCGGGAGCCATTCACCAAACTTTTCTTCCACTGCATGAAGAGTGGTTGCTAAGTCGTCAGAATTTTGTTGACAAAGTGTGTGAAAATGCAGCCCTGAAACGCCATCAAGCAAATCAGGACGAAAATGCTTTTTTGTTACACCAAACCTAGAACCTGGTGAACATGGGTCATAGATGGCATGTCCAATTTGTGTAGAGCATTCAGGATTGATGCGCAATCCTACTTTACAACCAGCTTGAAGGGCTTTATCTTTAAATTTTTCCAACTGTGAGAAGGAATTAAAGATAATATGGTCGGAAATGGAGACAATTTCATCGATTTCATCTTCACGATAGGCAGGGGCAAAGACATGATTCTCTTTGCCCATTTCCTCATAACCTAGACGTGCCTCGTACAAGCCGCTTGCTGTTGTACCGCTTAAATACTTTCCAATGAGAGGATACATGGTTGTCATAGAAAATGCTTTTTGCGCCAAAACAATCTTAGCTCCTGTCCGTTCCATGACTCCGTTCAGGATTTTTAGATTTTTTTCGACAAGACTTTCATCGACTACATAACAGGGTGTCGGTAATTCCTCAAACCGCATCTTATCGAACAAGCTCCGGCTCTTTTACCTTAATAGGCTCAGAATCTACTAGCTCTGGATATAAGTCTTCTTGCCATGGAAGTCCCCACTTGTTCAATGCATCCATAAATGGATCTGGATCAAATTCTTCAATATTGAATACGCCTGGTTTATTCCATTTACCAGTCATCAGCATCATCGCACCGATCATTGCAGGAACACCTGTTGTATAAGAAATTGCTTGAGAACCGACTTCTTTATAGCATTCTTGGTGGTCACAAACATTGTAAACGTAATAAGATTTCTCTTTTCCGTCTTTTTTACCTCTAAAGATACAGCCGATGTTTGTTTTTCCAACTGTACGAGGTCCAAGTGAAGCTGGATCTGGTAGCATAGCCTTCAAGAATTGAAGTGGAATGATTTGTTTTCCTTCGTATTCAATGGGCTCAATGGAAGTCATGCCTACATTCTCAAGACATTTTAGGTGAGTAATGTAGCTTTGGCCAAATGTCATGAAGAAACGGATCCGCTTAATGCCTGGGATGTTTACAGCAAGAGATTCAAGTTCTTCATGATAAAGCAAGTACATATCTTTCTCGCCAACTTCAGGGAAGTTATAGAC
The DNA here is from genome assembly GCF_051842875.1 of Neobacillus sp. C211. Lineage (NCBI taxonomy): Bacteria > Bacillati > Bacillota > Bacilli > Caryophanales > Bacillaceae > Neobacillus > Neobacillus sp. C211. The sequence goes on along the minus strand of NZ_JBPXRO010000015.1, from coordinate 147,097 downwards.
GCGTTTGATTTCCATTGGCTCAGTTTCGATCCACTCACCGTTTTCCCAATATCTTCCGTTAGCAGAAACCTCGCGGATATTGATTTCAGGATTGAAATTAGTCGCGAAAGGATAGCCATGATCCCCGCCATTACAGTCAAGGATGTCGATGTACTCGATTTCATCAAAGTGATGTTTAAGCGCGTGGGCAGAGAATACGCCTGTTACACCAGGGTCAAAGCCGCTTCCTAAAAGAGCCGTAATACCAGCCTTTTCAAAACGTTCGCGATAGTCCCATTGCCATTTGTATTCAAATTTAGCCGTATCTTCTGGCTCATAGTTTGCTGTATCCATATAGTTTGTTTTTGTAGCCAGACAAGCATCCATGATCGTTAAATCCTGATACGGTAATGCTAAGTTCATCACGATATCTGGTTTTACTTCTTCAATTAAAGCAATCAACTCATCAACATTGTTTGCATCAACCTGTGCAGTTGTAATTTTCGTTTTGCCGCCATCTAGTTTGGCTTTTAAGTCATCACATTTTGATTTTGTCCGACTTGCGATACAAATCTCTTCAAATACCTCACTGTTTTGAACACATTTATGGATGGCTACTGATGCCACTCCACCACAACCAATAATAAGCGCTTTTCCCATTTTCCTATCTCCTAACTTAATAGACTTTTGACCGTGCAAAGAGGAGTTCTATAACAATATTTCAATGGTTTGAACGATAATAATTATTGTCATAACCCCTAAAAAAACTGTCGAAACGCAACAAAAAAAGCAAGTGCAAAGCGCATAATCGCGCACAACACTTGCTTTCGATATAATCATCAATATTAAAAAAGCATAAGTATACCGTAATGAAAATCATATGTATACTTTTACCATAAAGGTCCGAGGACATTTGTAAGGAAGCTCTATAATATTCAAAATATATCATAATAGGATCAGAGTCTATATAGCAAATAATCACTTTTACTACTCTTATTGACCGTTTCACAAGTTGTATGCATATGCACTGGTTGTAAAGTAACCAACTTATAAAATTTGAGCTTTTAACTCAATCAATAAGGCAACTAAAGTTGCCATTCGGCATTTGACCCGGCTGTCCGTATGGCCTTAACTTCTTTGAGGAAGTGGTCAAAAGTTATCTGCTTGGAAAGATCCAGACATATTGAATAATCGCTTTCCAAATTACGCACTTTTTATATTAGCAGTATATAAAAATAATGGCAATAGGAAAAAAGAAAAAAATATGACAAATTTCGACTATCTCTTGAAAACCATTGAAAATGCCGATCGCATTTTAGTGATAAACAAAGGTGAAATCATTGAGCTGGATGGTTTATAAAAATTTATTAAAGAAATAAGATAAAGTCCCGAATAAACCCACCGTTGATCCGAGAAAAGATTGGTTAAAAGGATATACAAAAAATAATATGTAGATACTGTAAAAATTTTTTTACAGTATCTACATTCTTATCATTCAATAATTATAAAGTTTATAGTGCTTAAAGTTAAAGAACAATAGGATTTAACAGCAAAGATCAGACAAAATTAAAAAAGAAAGATTAGTTGGCACAAAATTTGCATAATAAAAAATCATAAGAAAAATGTCTCTTTTTGGCCGATGATACTAGGAAGCGCTTACAAGAAGATGATAAAAGGAGGGATTTTATTTTTAGTTAAAATAGATTTAGGGCAGTACAGCTAACAATATTAACAAAGGGGATGGTATGTTGTGAACAACAAGGGGAAGATTTTTTATGGTTGGTGGATTGTAGTAGCAACTTTTTTGATTATGATGTTCATTTATGCTCCGATTGCTAACTTAGTTTCACTATTTACTCTGCCTGTTACCACTGAACTCGGATTCGAACGGTCCCAGTTTATGACGTATTATACGATTATGGCTTTAGCTGCAATGGTTGTAGGCCCTATAGCAGGTAAACTAATGAAAAAGATGGACATTAGGATATATTTAACATTATTTATCTTAATAGGAGCTAGTGCATTTGTTGGCTTTTCATTTTCAACAAAACTAATTCATTTTTATTTATTTGCAGTACTTATGGGTGCATCCCTATCAGGTGGAGCTATGATTCCAACATCCGTTCTTATCACAAATTGGTTTAATAATAAACGTGGATTATGTTTGGGTTTAGCGTTATCAGGGACTGGTTTCGGCGGTGTCATCCTGAGTCCTTTAGTTAACTGGCTCATTACAACCTACGGATGGAGATCAGCCTATCTTGTTCTAGGGATTTTAATAGGTGTGGTATTAATCCCATTTGCAGTATTTGTAATAAGATTAAATCCAACTGATAAAGGTTTAATGCCATTAGGTGAGGCAAAAACTTTACATCCTACGAAAAAGAATGTATTAACAGGTACAACTCAAGGACAAGCACTTAAGTCAGTGTCATTTTGGACTCTTTGTTTCGCCGTCTTAGTAGGTGGCATTGTGGTTAATAGTATGCTGATCAATCTTGCCCCATATTTAGCAGATATAGGTGCCACAGCTAAAACAGCGGTATTGCTATTATCAATAGGTTCGGCAATGGTGATCATCGGAAAGCTACTAGTCGGGCGCTTATTTGACAAGTTAGGATTATTCACCACCTTATTTATTATTTCTGCAGGAAGTTTGGTAAGTTTTATATTCCTGATGAAAGGGAACATTCTATTACCTGCCATTCTTTATACCGTTTTTTCAGGTATAGGTGCAACGGCTGTAACTGTTTCACCTGCTTATCTTACTGGAGCGCTTTTTGGAGAGCTAGAATTTGGTGCAAAATATGGGGTAGTATCAATATTTATCTCATTAGGTGCAGCGATCACTCCTATCGTATCAGGTGCGATATTTAATATTAGCCATTCCTATGAATTATTACTAGATGTTTTAATTGTGCTTTCTGTTGTCCAATTCGGATTGTTCTTCGTTTCCATTAAATTGAAGCCTAAATTTTCTAAAAATTCATTGGATGAAGATGCAGCCTAATTTAAAAAAGGGAAAGGGGTATTTTTATGAATAAGACGATAAACATGGCTAACGCTTTATCAAGCGCAGTTGAGATCAAGGATGAACTAATCAAACACCGGAGACATCTTCACGAAAATCCTGAACTTGGATTTGACTTACCAAATACAGTCGCATACGTGAAAGAAACATTAAAAGGTATGGGGCTCGAGCCCAAAAAGGTCGGGAAAGCAGGACTAGTTGTAACTATTGGCAAGGGAAATGGAAAAACTCTTTTGTTAAGAGGAGACATGGATGCTTTACCTATAAAGGAAAATACCGATTTGCCGTTTAAATCGACGAATGAATTTATGCATGCTTGTGGTCATGATATCCATACGACATTCATGCTCGGTACAGCAAAGTTATTAAAGGAAAGAGAAAATGAAATCAACGGAACGGTCAAAATCATGTTTCAACCAGCTGAGGAAATTGGCGCTGGAGCGAAGGATATGGTGGCCAATGGGTTAATGGAAAATCCAAAAGTAGATGCAGCACTTGCCCTTCATGTTGACCCAGGTTTGGAAGTGGGGAAATTCGGATATAAACCAGGCATTGCTGCTTCATCATTAGATGGATTTTTCCTAAAAGTACAAGGAAAAGGCGGACATAGTTCTGAACCTCAAAAAGCCATTGATCCATTGATGATTATCAACGCAATCTACAGTCAATTAAATACGTTAGTGGGGAAAGAAATAGATCCAAGTGAAAGAGCCGTTCTTGTTGTTGGGAAGATGGGTGGCGGTACGGCTGCAAATATTATTCCTGATTCCGCACATCTCGATGCAACCTTACGGACGTTAAATCCTGAAGTTAGGGACCATCTATTTAAGAGAATCCCAGAAATCATTGATGCAACGGTGAAAATGATGCGTGGTACCTATCAGCTTGAAACCCTATCAACACCTTCGTTATATAATAATGCAGAATTATGCGAACAAATGTCACCATATATAAAAGAAGTTATTGGCGAAAATAACCTCGAAGTTAACAATGAACCATTATCCGGTACTGAAGATTTTTCCTATATTAGTAATCTTGTTCCAACGATGTTTATGTGGGCGGGTGCCAACGGATTAGAAGATCGTAATTATCCCCTTCATAATCCGAATGTCGTCTTAGACGAAGGCGTTATACCATGGGGAGTAGCTGTCGCTGTGCATACAGCAATAAATTGGATCAATAATTAAACAACCTATTAAAAAAAGGTAGGTGGAGTAAAAATTTTTTTACTCCACAACAAAAAAATTTTACATTAAAAATGATTGCTGGAATTTCTCTAGTAATATATTAGAACAGCCAGGGATTACCTTTTATTAGAGGAGGCAGTGAAATTGAAAAAGAAAAATCTTGAATTGGCGATTCAACTTCGTCATGAGCTCCATGCTCATCCAGAATTATCAAATCATGAAGTTTGGACGAAACAGCATTTGATTAATTTTCTTAAAGCAAACACAAATCTTGAGATCGTTGATAGAGGCCTTTGGTTTTATGCCATCTATCGTTCCAATGTGGGAAGAAGAAACGTAGCATTCCGCGCGGACTTCGATGCACTTCCAATAGACGAAGTGATTGATCTGCCGTACGGTTCCCAATATCCTGGAGTTTCTCATAAATGTGGACATGATGGACATGCTGCATCCCTTTGCGGTTTTGCTCTGGAAATTGACCAGAAGGGTTGTGACAATAACGTCTTTTTCCTGTTTCAGCACGCTGAGGAAACAGGTGATGGTGCTGCACAGTGTTCTGTTTTCATAAAGGAAAATAGCATTGATGAGATCTTTGCTTGGCATAGTATGAGTGGTCTTAAATACAATACCGTATATGTCATCGATGGAACAGCGCATTGCGCTTCCAAGGGTATGACGATCTATATGGAAGGTGTTCCTTCTCACGCCAGTGAACCGGAGAAGGGAATAAATCCAGCCTTTGCAAATGCGAAAGTAATTGATGCCATTCCTGGATTCATGGATCCTGCAAACAATAGGGGGTTAGTTCTCTGTACAGTTGTTCAGGTAGACATTGGTGCAAAAGCATTCGGTGTCAATCCCAGCAGGGGTGCTCTTCGAATGACCATTCGTGCACTTTACGAGGATGAACTGGACAGACTTCAGAAGAATCTAGAGGGTTTTGCGAAGGCTGAAGCTGAGAAGTTTGGATTGAAAGTAAGCTTCGAATATCAGGATGAATTCCCGGAAACTTCTAATCACAAAGAAAGCTCTAACAAGATTCGTCAGGTCTGCAAACAAAGTGGGCTTCAGATGTTGGAGTTACCTGAAGCATTCCGCGGTTCCGAAGATTTCGGTCACTACACGAAACTCACAAAAGGTGCCTACGCCTATATTGGAAACGGGGAAGATTATCCCAACCTGCACAGTTACGAATTTGACTTCAGGGACAATCTCATTGAAACAGCTGTAGAACTGTTCGAAGGACTAGCTGTATTATAAGATGACATTTGGTGCCTGACCCCCGTTACTGGTGGCGATAAAATGATTACCGTGGTTGGCAGTATCAATATGTACTTGGTAGTTGAAAGTGAAAAAAATCCAACACAGGGAGAAAAACTTTTAGGGAAGTCCTTTCAGTTAGAAATTCTACCAAAGGTATGTTGAAATATTTAAATAAAAAACGAATTATTGCGGATAATTTATATAAATGGAAGGAGGAGGACAATGGAAACAAACAATAATGATAAAAATCTTACAAACAAGAATCAAGAAGAAAGCTTGGAAATTAGTTCTACAGGTTATGGATATGAGTCTGTTACAACAGAAACAAGAGCGGAACAAACAAAACAACAAGCAAAAGGGACGAGACAATCTTGTGGAGATTTGTAATTTCCCCCATTTGATTATGAATCCTTCTTTTTTTATTCTAAAATGCGTGAACATAGTAAAGAACTGTTCGAATGGCTTCAAAAAGGTGCTTATTTCTACGTTTGTGGAGATAAGGAATACATGGCGAAAGACGTCCATGAAACGCTATCAGCATAATTGAAAAAGAAGGTGCGATGAGTCGCGATGCAGCAGAAGCGTATCTAAAAGATATGCAGAAGCAAGGGCGTTATCAACGTGATATGTATTAAAAGGTGTTAAGTAAATAAATCTACAATCCCTTCGTTCTATATAGGACGAAGGTTTTTGAATTATAAGATGACATTTGGTGCCTGACCCCCGTTGCGTTAAACGTTAATATACTGGGGGTCAGGCACTTTGCAACAGCAACGTCCCTGTGCTTACATAGTTTGACAAAAGCTCAATTTAGCAATAGTATCACTATTAATTCGAACTTTTTTACAGGGGAGATAAAGATGAAAATTTATGTTGATGCAGATGCTTGTCCGGTAAAAGATATTATTATTTCGGAAGGAAGGAATGCAGAAATTCCTATTATTCTTGTTACGAGCTTTTCTCATTTTTCTAATGCGGAACAACCTTCAGGAGTGGAAATCATTTATGTTGATTCTGGAGCGGATGCTGCCGATTATCGGATTATGAAGTTAGCTGAATCAGGAGATATTATTGTTACGCAAGATTACGGACTTGCATCTCTAGGTTTAGCAAAAGGGTGTATAGTCCTTCACCATAAAGGGTTTAGCTATACGAATGAAAACATTGACGAATTATTACAAACACGGTATTTAAGTGCAATGGCTCGAAAAAGCGGAAAGCGAACAAAGGGACCCAAGCCTTTTACAGAAGAAGATCGGGAGCAATTTAGGAGGCTTTTTAAACAAGTTATTTTTAAATAGAGTGTTGACTCAGCCAACACTCTTCTATTCATTATTAGACAGAGACGATCTTCATGAAATGACTGGATGAATTTGCACAATTTGTTACTTACAGAAACTCAAATTTAGATCCTTCATAGAGGAGCGTATTTTTTTAATGAATCAGGAATTTCTTTATATTATTATGATCATTGCCCTTGGGTATCTATTAAAACGTTTAAATATTTTACAAGAAAAAGATGGAGTAGTCATTTCAAAAATTATTTTTAAAATTACCCTTCCTGCCTTAGTTCTTGTCACATTCGATTCTGTAAAAATAGAAACTTCTTTAATTCTGTTACCAGTTATCGTACTTGTTTATGGAATCATAGCAGCATGTCTAGGCTTCTTAGTTTTTAAAAATGAGGAAAGAGAACTGAAAGGTTCTTTTCTGATGCTTTCTTCCGGTTTTAATGTTGGCTTATTTGCATTTCCTTTAGTTTATGCAATATGGGGTATGGATGGATTAACCTATTTTAGTATGTTTGATGTCGGAACATCATTTGTCGTTTTTGGAATTTCCTATATTTTAGGAAGTTATTTTTCAGCAGAAGGTCTTAGGCTTAAACCATTAGAAATTCTAAAAAAACTTGCCAAGTCTATTCCGTTAATGACGTATCTTATGGCTAGTCTTTTAAATTTTAGCCACCTCCATTTACCTGATACAATCATTAATGTTGCAAGTACAATCTCTGGTGCCAATATGCCGTTATCATTATTATTATTAGGGCTCTATTTGAATTTTAAATTTGACAAACAATTGATTAAACCAATGTTGAAATATTTAACCTTCCGATATGGTTTAGGTCTACTTTTTGGATTTGGTTTATACTATATCCTTCCGTACAATCAGATGTATCGATTTACAATATTGATCGGTTTGTTACTACCTGTTGCAGCATCCGCCTTAACATTTGCAGTTGAATTTAAATATAGCATCAGCAGCACCCGTTTAATCGCTACTATATCAAATATTACGATTTTAATTAGTATTGTCATTTTATATATTTTTGCAAACTTTATATTATAAAGCTTTGAATTAAAAGATCTGATCCATTTGATAGGTAAATTCACTCGAAATTGGAAAGAAAATTGTGAAAAAATACACAACAGATTTCCCAAATCAATGTTAAAATGTATATATTACTTTTGGAGGTTAAGAACCCATGCAAAATACTTTGGATAACATTAAAACTGCCCAAAAAGACAAACTGGTTCAAACAACATTTTCACGAACAAATCCGTTTCAAGCAAAAATTCTTAAAAACATTAATATAAATGGGGCAGGCTCTAGTAAAGAAACAAGGCATATTGAGTTATCACTAGAAGGATCAGGCCTTTCTTATGTGCCAGGTGATGCCCTTGGCATTATCCCTTCAAATGATCCAGAACTCGTGGCTTCCCTTCTTGATGAAATGCACTGGGATGAAAAAGCGCTTGTAACGATCAATAAGCAAGGTGAGACACTTCCACTGAAGGAAGCGCTAACCATCTATTTTGAAATTACACTACTATCAAAAAAGGTTTTACAGCAGGCAGCTGCCTTTACAGAAAACGAAAAGTTACAAAAGCTTCTCTTGGTTGAAAATACAGCTCAATTGAAAGAATATTGCTATGGGCGAGATTTGCTTGATATGTTACGTGAATTCGCTCCATGGAAAGCTACTGCTCAGGAAATCGTCTCTATCTTAAGAAAAATGACGCCGCGCCTCTATTCGATTGCAAGCAGCATTGCAGCTAATCCAGATGAAGTTCATTTAACCATCGGTGCTGTGCGCTACAATGCTAATGGCCGCGAGCGTAAAGGGGTTTGCTCTGTATTATGTGCTGAACGTGTAAATGAAGGAGATACGCTTCCAGTCTTTATTCAAGCAAATAAACATTTTTATCTGCCAGAGTCTCATGATATTGATATTATTATGGTCGGACCTGGGACCGGTATTGCACCATTCCGTTCATTTATACAAGAGCGTGCAGTGAATAAAGGAACAGGGCGGTCATGGCTATTTTTTGGAGACCAGCATGCAGCTTCTGATTTCCTTTATCAAGAAGAGTTGGAACAATTTCAGCAAGATGGGGTACTTTCCAAATTAGATACGGCCTTCTCTCGCGACGGGGCTCAAAAAGTCTATGTTCAGCATAAAATGCAAGAACATAGTAAAGAACTGTTCGAATGGCTTCAAAAAGGTGCTTATTTCTATGTGTGTGGAGATAAGGAATATATGGCGAAAGACGTCCATGAAACGCTTATTAGCGTAATTGAAAAAGAAGGTTCAATGAGCCGTGATGAAGCAGAAGCGTATTTAAAAGATATGCAGAAGCAAGGGCATTATCAACGTGATGTGTATTAAAAGATAAGCTGCAAGAATCTTTAATAACCACCCTTCGTTCCAGTTAGGACGAAGGGTTTTTTATCATGAGTTAAATTTGAATTCATTGACTTTATTGGGCAATATTCATTTACTTCTAGCAGACCATGACTTTCTCATTAAAATAATATTTTCTTCTTTATTACGAATTCAGCGGAAAGTAGGCTTATCATCCAACATAACCAAACCGCTGCAGTGTAGGAATTTCCATAGGAAAAATTCATTAGGTCATGTGTAATGGCGACGATTATATAAATCGTCATATTGGCAAATGAAAGAAAGAAACTTCTAATCATCCAATGGATATGTAAAATCATTTTTCCTCCTTTGACATACAGATAACCAAGGATCGTTGTTCCCAGCCATAACGTATTTAATAGGAGAAAACCTAATGTACTTAACCACCCCCCTGTTGCAAAGAATGAAACATAAACTCCAGGAAGGAAATTGAAAAGGATTGCTAGGACATATATACGGCCATTCCAACGGTGAAAGGAACTTGATTTAACTCGAATTGCTTTCATAACACCAAGAGGGCCAGTGATAAGAGAAATCAGGGCCAGCGAGATATGAATACGAAAAAAATGCTATAGACAGCATCAAGCTGCAAGCCGGGCAGAAGCAGATCTCGATAATCAAGGACGGTTTTGCAGATGATTGCGTTATTGAGGGTGATACACACTTATTAGAGCGTGCGATGAATAACTTATTAGACAATGCTGTAAGGCATACACCCCATCAAGGTAAGATTCTTATTCAATGCTATAAGGATATGGACCGAGTTTGTTTTACCATTCGAGATACAGGTGAGGGATTCTCTTCGGAAGAACTTAAACATGTTTTCAAACCACTATATCGTGGTGAAGTATCGAGAAACTATGACACAGGTGGATTCGGATTAGGTTTGACCACTACACAAAGAATCATAAGGCGGTACGGTGGTGTCATTATCGCGGAAAATTATATAGATGGAGGTGCACAATTGACAGGTTGGATTCCCATGGCTAGTTAACTGCTCTTTTTTTTAATGAGTGAAACTTCCGTCATTGTGATTGTGAACACAACGGGTGAAAGAGATAAGAGTAGGAGCAGTCATTTTGGCAGCTTTTCTTGTTTCACTACCGGACAGGATAGTTGAACAAGGATACACAAAAAACCTAGCTTTTTGGCTAGGTTTTTTGTGTACCTACCTACAATTTTTGAAAAGAATCATAACAATTTTAAAAATCTATTTCTCCAGTCCTCTGCAAGAGCATCAACCGTCAATATTTTTTCAATGGATGTTTTATCTTGTTGTTGATGAAAAAGAATTTGTGTAGCAAAAGAAACGGATATTTCTTTTGAGTCTTTTTCCACAAGATTTATTTCCGAATCGCACATTATGGCCCCCTCTTCCAATACTCGAAAAAAGTAACCAGTTAGAGTCGTTTCAACCACTTTCTTTAAAAATTGTTTTTCCTGATTATACTTGGAGATAGTTGCACAAGGTACCCTTCCTTGAGTAACTTGAAGAATAGTATCCCCTATTTTAAATATATCGCCTATATACACCTGTTCTTCCAACATCCCTGTTGCTGTAATATTTTCCCCGAAAGCAGGTGGAGCCAGTTTTTTTTGAAATATCTTTTCCCAATAAGAGTAATGCTCAAATGGATATAAACATACCGCACGATCGATACCACCATGAAACTTGTGGTTTGCAACATCATCACCGACAAAACCGGATTTTTTCAATTCAACAACTTGTACAAAAGATTTTCCTATGGCCGAAACCTCTTTTTTATTATTCCAATCATATTCCTTCGGTTTTCCAACGGCCAATGTAATAATTTTTCGATCCAATGCGAATTTACCTCGCTTTCATATAATTTTTATAATCAAACAATGTATCTTTAGTTCAACTTTATAACTAGATTTTAAAATCAAATATCTTGTGTTTTATGGTCAATTGAATTTCTTAATAGGGGAGTTTTCCTTAATTAGTAAACAATTTAAGTTACGTAATAATAAATCCCATGACAAACTGTATTAGCGCAACCAGTCATCAAGACATCTCCTTGCTCTGTCCAAGTAATTTTCAAATCACCCCGGGCTAAATGTACGGTTACTGACATGTTTTTGCTCGTATAGCTATTTAAGATGGAGGCTACAACTGCTGCGCAGGCACCAGTGCCGCAAGCTTGAGTGATCCCTGATCCTCGTTCCCATACGCGATAATGTAGTTCCATTTCATTTAACACTTGCACAAATCCAACGTTTATACCCATAGGAAACCGATTGTCTTTTTCAACAATGGCACCTAATGTTGTAAGAGGTGCTTTTTCAATATCATCTACATAAAAAATAATATGAGGGTTTCCCATTGATACAAGCGTTGCTGTATATGTCTTATTACCAAATCTCATGGGTTCTGCTACTACTTCATATTGATCGATACCAAGCATTGGTATTTCTTTTCTGCGAAATCTTGGACTTCCCATGTTAATTGTCACTTCAAGAATGTGAGTACCTTTTACATAGACATGTGCTTGTACAGTTCCTGAAAGAGTTTCGATTGTAAAGTTCTCTTTATTTACTAACCTATTTTCGTAAGCATATTTGGCAAAACACCTTAATCCATTCCCGCAATTTTCTGCTTCTGAACCATCACTATTAAATATTCGCATTTTCAAGTCTGCTTCTGTCGATGGACAGATTAAAATTAAACCATCAGACCCAATACCTGTATGAACATTTGAGATATCAACAGCAATAGATGCTAGCTCATGTTCAGCAATTGATTCTTTAAACATATTTACATAAATATAATTGTTACCTAAAGTGTGCATTTTTGTGAATGCAAATTCTTTCATATTGTCACCTATTATTCTATATTTTGTGCAATGCGCTAGTGGATACACAGAGTTTATTAAAATATTGTCCCTAAGAAAAGGTACAGTTTCTAAAAGTATGATAGGGTCAGAGGGAAGGGATATAGTTAATTTTATTACTTCGAACTATTCTGTGAAAACATAGAAGTTTGTTTCTTTATTTTCTGTCCCTTTTATAAAAAGGCGTTGGTTTGGTCCTCATCTGTACCAATTTGTTCAAATCATTATACAGTTTTAACAAATGCATCCCCCTTATAATTCCTACTCAGCCAATAGGTTATAATAATTGTATTGGAATATTGTCCTTGAAAATGTCAGCTTTAGAGAACTACATATAGTCAGCAGGAGGTAATATGTTAGAGTTTATTCCTTTACTAGATAAGCACAGTAGTATTCCTATTTATGTACAGTTGTATCAATACATAAAACAAAAAATAGAAGATGGTGACATTCCCGAGGGAGCACTTTTACCTTCTATTCGTTATTTATCAGGCCATTTAAAAATTAGCAAAAACACGGTAGAAGGTGCGTATCAACAATTGTTAGCAGAAGGGTATGTAGCAAGTAAGGCTAGGGTAGGGCTAATTGTACTCCCATTAGAGCAACCCGTTCTATCTCCTTCTTTACAGGAAATTATATATAAATCAAAAGTACCCATGGATAATAAAGAAGAAACATTTGAATATGATTTTAAGTACGGTGATATAGATATAAACTCTTTTCCAATCCACATTTGGAAGCGCTGTTTAACTCAAGCTTTGACGGATGAACTTGAACAATTATTAAGTCCAGGAGAAAGACAGGGAGATGTGGGCCTACGTGAAGAATTAATGAATTATTTATTTCAGTCACGGGGAGTTGTCTGTTCAGTGGAGCAAATAGCTATTTGTTCTGGCACTCAACACGCAATCAGTCTTATTCTCCAATTACTTTCTAACGGAGACCGTTCAGTCGCTATGGAGAATCCGAGCTATGATGGGGCGCAATCCGTTTTCAACAACCATGAATGGTCAATTAAACCTATCCGACTTGAAAAAGATGGCATAGATATAGAACAGCTAAAAAAGGTCGAGGCAAAGGTAGCCTATATTACCCCTTCTCATCAATTCCCGTATGGAATGGTACTTCCTATCCAAAAGCGATTGTTATTATTAGAGTGGGCAAATCAAAACGGTAGCTTTATTATTGAAGATGATTATGACAGTGAATTCCGATATCAAGGTCAACCGATTCCTTCTTTAAAAGCCTTAGATGCAAAAGAAAATGTAATTTATTTAGGTACATTCTCTAAATCTTTTTCCCCGGCCGTGAGAGTAAGTTACATTGTTTTGCCACAAAGCTTAATGGATGCATACAATCATATGTATGGTAATTACTATCAATCCGTACCGTCTTTTGTTCAAAAAGGATTATATATACTTATGAATGAAGGACATTTTACAAGTCATATTCGAAGAATGAGAAAAGTGTACGAGAACAAACATAAAACGCTTGTGAATGCATTAAATGAATATATGGGAAAACGTATAGAAATTATTGGACAAAAAGCAGGGCTTCATCTGTTAATAAGAGTTAAAAATAGGTCTACAAAAGAATTATTGGAGCAGGCGAAGAAAGTTGGTGTAAAAGTTTATGACCCAACTTTTTATTGCCTCAATGAAAGAGAAGTTAAACCATCGTTAGTTATGATTGGTTTTGGAGGGGTTTTAGAAGAAAAAATAGATAAAGGGATCATGTTACTTCAAAAAGCTTGGTTCCCTAATGAAAGTTAAAAATAAAAAAACATCCGTAACAAAATATTGTACTGATTCAACACAGAAGAGTTTGTGAAGGATTGTACTTAAACTAATGGGTGCAAGAGTTGAAGATATTTATAGTGCTGCCATTGTTGGTGACTTTTTACTTATTGTGCTAACAGGTAGTTTAGCTGAAGAAGGAAATAAGGGACCATTAGATCGGGGTGATATGAATGATATTAGTAAGTTCTTGTTTAGCGGGTTTAGAAGTAAGATATAACGGTACTCATTGTTTAAATAAAAAGATACTTCAAATGATAGATGACAACAAAGTAATAACTGTATGTCCTGAATTGCTCGGTGGTTTTTCAATTCCTAGAGAACCTGCTGAGATAATAGGTGGTGACGGAGGCGATGTCCTTGATGGTAAAGCTAGGGTAATTGAAAAATCTGGCAGAGATGTTACTGAACTATACATAAAAGGAGCTTATTTTACACTAAGAAGGGCTCAAGAGCTTGGTACAACCGGGGTTGTACTAAAAGAGTTTAGTCCCTCCTGTGGAAGTTCAATGATTTATAATGGGGAGTTTCAAGGTCAGAAAATACTTGGAGATGGAGTAACAGCTGCCTTACTTAAAAGAAATGGAATAAAAGTAGTTTCAGAAGAAGGACTTGCTGATTTACTTCAGGATGAAGGTTAATGAATCTTCAACTATTTGATGCTTACTTTAATAGTGGCAAAGCCTTTTTTTCTTATTCAAGTAACGAGGGAGGTTAGTGGAAGAAGAAATTTTTTCTTTTTTAACGAATTATAAAAGTATTTTATGGAGGGTCAATTGGAAATCAAAACACTGACTTATATTCGGACATTGACCTTCGTATAATCGTTAAAGATGAAGTGTTTGAGGGTTATAGAATAAAAAAAACAGAGAGCGAAAAACTGGGGTAGTGTTCTATTTTTCGAGGACTTTCCTTGGGTAACACATAGTATTGCTCACTATAATACTTTTATAAAAGTTGACAGCTTTTATTAAAAGACGAAAGACATTATGCCATCTGTATGTCTACAAAATATAAAAATTGTACACGATACTACAGGTTTGATAAAAGATGTATTAACGAAATCAATGGCTTTATCCTATAGTCCAACCGTTCAAGAAGTGGAGATTTGGAGAACGAAATTTTTTGCAAATGTCAACGAAGCCTATCGAAGAGTAATGAGAAAGGAAATATATTATGCTCTTCATTGTCTTGATAATTTACGACTATCAATGGTCACTGGTTGGTATATGAACGGGGGATTTCAGCCAAACACATTTGGGGATTGGGCAAAATTAGAAGGTAGTAGAAGTAAATTGCTTGAATGGCAGCTTAATCTCCTCTAAGAATGGCATAACAGTCGAGAACCTGACGAAATTTTAAAAGTAATAAAGAGTATCATACCAGAGTTTTTGAGAGCCAATAAGAGTTTATGCGGTAGATTAGAAATGGACGAAAACCCTAAATGGGTTGAAGAAATACAAATATGGTACTTTAAATAATGCTAAAAAGGAGGCAGCGAAATTGCTGCCCTTTTTCTATTTCCTTTTATGAAAGGCAAGTATTTAAAATTATAAAAGAAAATAAGGGGCATTACTATGGACATCCAGTAGTCGTGTTTACAATTAGGGGTAGGTACCGCCAACAAAACGCGGAAAACGTACGCTAAGGAAAATTCGGCTTGTTTTTAATCATCAGTTGTGCGGCTGGCCCTGAAATCGCTGCTCGCTCGATTCGTCAAGATCGCGCTCGCGATAATACTGAAGAGATGCTCAGCTCGTGGCGCGGACGAGGGCTGGTTGCTGAGCCACGCAAGCGCAGCAGCTAGCGAGAACAGGTCATCACCATCCATGTCGGTACGCGCCAGACCCTCGGCCTGAGCGCGAGCGAGAAGTCGCGTGCCTGCCGTGCGCATCGTGACGCATGAAGCGTGGAGTGCGGACTCCGTGTCCTCCTTGGCTGCCATCATCGCGTCCACAACACCTTGATAGTTGCCCGTGAATGCAATGACGTCGCGTAGCCACGACACGAGTGCATCATCGGGTGAACTCGCAGTTTCGAGCTCACGTGCCTTTGTCGTAAACTCGTCGAAGCTTGCGCGGAGCAAAGCTTCGAGCAGCGCCTCTCTCGTCGGGAAATGACGATACAGTGTGCCGAGCCCGACACCAGCTCTGCGAGCGATATCGCGCAGCGATGCATCGACGCCGTGCTCGGTTACAACGACGCTCGCGACTGCGAGTATGTGCTCATAGTTTTTCTTCGCATCGGCTCGCATATGATTCCTCCTTGACAATCGGAGCGGTGCTCCGTATAATAATAAACGGAACAGTGATCCGTTTAAGTGGAGCACTGCTCTAATAAAGATAACACATTTGTGTGAAAGGAGAAAGCGATGTCTACAAACATAATGAAGGCGATTCGGCTGCACAAATTCGGCGGCCCTGAGGTACTGCGTTACGAGGAGGCCCCGCTTCCCGAACTGAAACCGGGTGAGGTGCTTGTCCGCGTTCACGCGGTTGGCATCAACCCCCCCGACTGGTACCTGCGCGAGGGGTATAAGGATCTTCCTCCTGAGTGGCAGCCGGCGGTGTCCTTTCCCTTCATTCTGGGGTCGGACATGTCGGGCGTCGTCGAGGCGGTAGCCACGGATGTGCAAGGCTTCTCCATCGGCGATGAAGTTTTCGGCATGGTTCGCTTTCCTAGCATGGGGGAGAGCGCTGCTTATGCCGAGTACGTCGCCGCGCCAGCGTCGGATCTTGCACTCAAACCGGCTGGCATCGATCACGTGCACGCCGCAGGGGCGCCGATGGCAGGTCTCACCGGATGGCAGTTCCTGATCGAGTTGGGGCACAATGAAGCGAATCCGTTTCAACCGGAGTCGCATCGCCCGCTGCCGCTCAACGGCAAGACGGTACTCGTCAATGGTGCCGCGGGCGGCGTGGGGCACTTAGCGGTGCAACTGGCTAAATGGAAGGGTGCGCATGTCATCGCGGTGGCATCGGGCAAGCATGAGTCGTTCCTGCGCGAGCTCGGTGCCGACGAATTCATCGACTACACCAAGAGCCCTCCCGAGGACATCGCCCATGACGTTGATCTCGTCCTCGATACCCTCGGCGGTCCAACAACCGGTCGTTTCTTGCGTACGCTCAAGCGTGGCGGCGCTTTGTTCCCAGTGTTCATAGGCTTCTCCGACGCCGAGGAGGCCGGAAAGCTGGGCGTCACGGTATCGATGACCCAAGTGCGCTCAAACGGCCCGCAGCTAGCGGAATTAGGGCGCTTGCTCGATGCCGGGACGGTTCGCGTTGCCATCGACAGCACGTTTCCACTTGCCGATGCTCGCAAGGCGCACGAACGAGCCGCTCGTGGGCACATCCAAGGCAAGATCGTGCTCACGGTTGTGTAAGGACGACAGCTCGAATGATTATCGCACTCCTAGTGGAACGTCGCAAAACTTTGCGGCGTTCCACTAGCGAGGACCGCGAATGAGCTTTGAAAAAATTTGCTAACTTAAATTAAGAAAAAAAGGATGAACAACAATGATTATACTCATGGGTTACGTTCACCTAAATCCGTCTGATGTAAATGAGTTCACTGCAGACGTTCAGGCCGTCGTTTCCAGCACGAGAGCTGAAAATGGATGCCTCTTTTATGCCTTTACTTTGGAAGATGCGCGCGCTGGACGCATGCTGACTGTCCAGCGGTGGCAAGATCAAGAATCGCTGACGGCCCATGTTGAAAGACATGAGTCGGCGCCGTTTTTAAAAAAGTGGGGAAACAGGATGAGAATGGACATTCTAAAATACGATGCCTCGAACGAACGCTCGTTCATGGAGTAAAAGAGTGAGAGTCAAATCAACAACTCCAGTCTAAGACTTTATTTTCTTCGAACAGGTGGATCATCAACAAATATACCTTAGCGTACGTTTTCCGCGTTTTGTTGGCGGTACCCCAATTATGAAAAAGGACTTGCTCAATTTGGAGTAACAAAAGTTTGTAAAATAATGTACTTAAGCTAACGGGTGCAAGAGTTGAACAAAACGTTGTTTCGGCAGCGTTTTTTCTTATTGAGCTAAGGGCTGGTTAGTGTAACAAATGAATAAAAATATACTTTTTATTCATTTGTTTTTGTTGGCTTGTAATGATGATTTTCCATGGTTAATTAAGCTGCTTGTAGTTAAAGTTTTTATCTATATTTTCTTTCAATGTAATAGTTTTCCTTAGTAATAAGAAAAATAATAATTAATCTCAAAAACTATATGGCAAACGGAGGACATTTATGGAGAAAAAAGGATTAACGGCCGCGGAAATTGCAAGCTTGTGGGCTGGTTACATAAATAATACGATGTCAACGTGTTTAATGAAACATTTTATATATACAGTTGAAGATAAAGAAATCAAGCAGGTGGTCGAATACGCATGCGATTTATCCCTTCACTATACAATGGAGATAAAGAGAATTTTTGAAAAAGAAAATTTCCCGATACCTCATGGTTTTACAGATAAAGATGTAAATCATAATACACCACGTTTATTTACGGATCTATTTATGATTAATTTCATTAAAAGTATGGCAAAAGTAGGCTTGAGTACATATGCAATAAGTCGTTCTTTATCTACCCGTCAAGATGTAAGAGCTGTATTTAAAACATGTATCGAAACTACCCAGGAATTGGATGACAAAGCAATCGAGGTTATGTTAAATCAAGGCGTTCTTATAAGACCTCCTTGTTTACCTACCCCTGAAAAAGTTCAATTTGTTAAAACGAAAAGTTTTATGTCCGGTTTTTTAGGAAAACGCCGTCCTTTAACGGCTCCGGAAATTACACAGCTTTTTATCAACCTTGATTCTAATTTATTAGGTTCAAATCTAATGACAGCTTTTGCACAAGTTGCTAAGTCACAGCAAATCAGACATATGATGTGGAGAGGTAAGCAAATTGCGGACAAACATGCAAAGGTATTTGCACAAAAATTAAGGGAAGATAGCCTTCCTGCACCTTCACTATGGGATACATCGATAACTGAATCTCAAGAATCCCCTTTTTCCGATAAGATTATGTTATTTGTCACAACGTTTTTAAATGCAGCAGGTTTAGGAAATTATGGACTTGCCGCTGCATCGAGCATGCGGCATGATTTAGCCTTTTTATATACTCGTCTTGCTTCGGAAATTGGTCTTTATGCAGATGACGCTGCTCATTTATTAATTCAAAATGGATGGATGGAAGAACCACCACATTCTCCGGATCGAAATAACTTGGTACATGAAAAGGAATAACCTTAAATATTGACGATGTAAAGGGTTTATATATTTCTTATAAAGAGTCATTTTTCTTAATCAACTAACAGGTGCATTACTGGAACATCGGTAATGCTTTTTCTTATTGAAGTAACGGGCAGGTTAATTGAAGAAGGTAGGGTTTTTATTAGTGGAATTAGGTTTTTAAATGGAGGTGATATATAATCAACAAAAGTAGTATTAAATAAAGGGGATTTACTTGTGTGGAAACTCGTATATCTAGCTTTTGGTATCTTTAACTTATTAGCATTTTTGATACCAAAAAAGCTAAGTAAAATAGAAATTTACGCTACTTCCTTTTTTGCATTCACCTATGGTGTTACGGTAGATATGATATTAGATCTACATTATAATTTGTATGGATATTTTGAAGAAGGATTTCAATGGCTAGGACTTATAGCTATATTTTTGTATTTTCCATCTATTAGTATTTTGTTTCTTAATCTGTATCCTCTAACAAGTAATAAAGGAAAAAAGATTTTATACATCTTAGCTTGGACAGTTTTTTCACTTGCTTTTGAATGGCTTTGTCTACATACTAAGTTCTATTATCTAAATGGCTGGAAGCTTTGGTATTCAGCGATTGCTTACCCAATAATATTTTCAATACTTCTGCTTAATTTAAAGCTTGTTCGGAGACTAATTAATCAAAATTAGGATGTAAGTCCCCAATTTATCTCTTTTAGATTGTGAAGGATTGTACTTAAACTCCCTCAGTTTAATACGATTTTCTCACGAATACTCGCTTATTCGCAGGATTTCATAACCTTAATATGGATTTACGATTAAATGAATGAGTTCAGATCATTATGGCTCCGTGAAGGCATAGTGAAATAAAGGAGTATTACAAAACTCCACATTTTACCATATGATGTACATTCTCCACGCCGCCCCTGGAGGCTTTCCCTCCCATGTCTCAACGGGTCAATTGCCCTATCATTCCTTCGTCATTCCTATCCAAGGGGTGGAGGCCAGTAATGCTAACCTGATGGGTCAGTGCCCTTTTGTTCAATAAATCTGGTACTCCGTACATATTTGAAATCCTACGAATAAGCCAACATTCGATAAGTGTAAAGCTAACAATCACTCTTTATTATTATTTATTTATTTATTGGAGTTTCCCTTTCGGGAAACTAGTAAGTGTTTCTAAGAAACTATTAGTTCTATGCTGCTAAAGAAGTTATAGGTTGTAATTTTTCTGGACAATAGGATTCATTTCGTTTGGCTATTCCTACAAATATCCGAGCCAGTTTACCAACCAATTTCATAATTGATTTCATCTTTTTGAGTTTTTTCACCTTAACATTTGAGGTGTGTAAAGCTTTTAAACTCAGGGTTGTTCATGACAAGGCTCATCGTCGCTAAGTAGAGAAAACGCCGAAGTCTAGATCTTCCTCGTTTAGAAATTACAATTTGACCTTTCCACTTTCCCGAACTTGCTTCAGCTAGGTGTAATCCTGCATGACGTAGTAAAGAATTGCCATGGGCAAAGCCACTTAAATCTCCAGCTTCCCCTAGTATACCTGCCAATGAAATCTCACTAATTCCTTTAATGGTAAGCAATTGATTAGCATAAGGAATTTGTTTAAGTACTTCTGTGACTTGTTTTTCAACTCTTTCGAGTTGTGTTGTTGCGAGGTCAAATTCCTCTAGTAATTGTTGTAGATGAAATTTATAAGCATCAAGTGCTTGTCTAGTTCCAATCGAACGTTTAGCTAAATGAATAAGTAATTGGGCTTTTTTTAATCCAGGTTGTCTCTTCATCAGTGACTTCCACCCGATAACAACGTTTTGAGGTTGCATTAAACGCAATTCCATTGGGGTAGGAAATAAGCGAAGGGTTGCGATTGCCCCTTTACCTTTCACGTCTTTAAAAACTTGTCGGAGCTCTGGAAAGACAACATCTACCCAACGATTTAAGTGGTTGATTGAACTAACAAGACGCTTAACAATCACATCACAGTTAGACATAAGAACTCGAAGTTCTTCAAATGATTCAGAAGTTGGACGAACGATGGAATAGTAACCATTCTTCACCATATCAGCGATAACTAGTGCATCTTTTTTATCGCTTTTTGAACGCTGCATGAACATATTAATGCATTGGGGGTCAAGCACCTGTTTTCTTAGTCAATAGTGTTTCTCCATCAACTCATCCATATATGCCTGATTCCAGCGTAGATGACACAGACCGCAATGGCTGGACTCCTCCACTTGCGCTTTTGCTTACTTTAATATTCTCCTTTAATTACAAAAAACGAGCCCCGAATTGTTCCAGCTAGTTTAGATTTCTGCCTGTTAAATGGTGTTCGCATAGACTAGTATTAACAAACACC
Source organism: Neobacillus sp. C211 (assembly GCF_051842875.1). Classification (NCBI taxonomy): domain Bacteria; kingdom Bacillati; phylum Bacillota; class Bacilli; order Caryophanales; family Bacillaceae; genus Neobacillus; species Neobacillus sp. C211. Next base: position 125,669 of record NZ_JBPXRO010000015.1, on the reverse strand, counting down.
TCTTTAAAATTCGACGTTGTTGCGTCAAAGCCCTTCATTTCGAGGAATTAAACCATACCAAATAATTGGAATCATTTCGTAAAGGGATGACGATTCCTCTTTTCTTAAGTATAATTCAACTATAGATAGGCTATTAGGACGGTGAATATAAGGTGAAAAAAATAACAGTCGAAAACTTAGTTCGGAAGTTTTCATTGAAAGTAGTAGCTGGGGAAAATCAACTGCAGAAAATGATTACGCAATCACGGGTGCATCGCCCTGGCTTGGAATTTGTTGGCCATTTTGATTTTTTTCCGATGGAGAGAGTTCAAATTCTAGGAAAAAAGGAAATTACCTATTTACATAAGTTAAGTAAAGAGGAACGTAAAATACGAATCGGAAATATCGTTCACTATCACCCGCCATGTTTTATTGTTACGGCTGGTGAAGAAGGACTTACCTATTTAACTCACCATTGTGTTGAACAGGGTATTCCCTTATTAATTACAAACAAGCCTGAGACCACTTCAGAGTTTATCACCAGATTGGATGCGTATCTGGTAAAGGAATTAGCCCCAGAAATTGCTGTGCATGGAGTTTGTATGAATGTGTCTGGCATTGGGATCTTACTTCGCGGTGATTCAGGGGTAGGGAAAAGCGAAACAGCTCATACGTTAATTCGTCGAGGACACCGGCTGGTTGCTGATGATATTGTTGTCCTGAAGAAGCTTAGCCCGCAAACCATCCTCGGTACACATGATGAAAAAACCAAGGAATTTTTGGCTCTTCGTAGTATAGGGTTGCTGAATGTGGTTCGCTTATACGGTCGCAAGGCTTTTCAAGATGAATCAAGAATTGTGCTCGATATAAAATTAACGAAATGGCAGAAAGATGATTTGAATAATGAATTGGACCAGGAACTTCAATTTACGGAATATATTGATGTTAAGATTCCATCTATGGAAATCCAACTCCAGCCAGGGCGTGATGTAGCGGGGTTAATTGAGGCTGCGGCAAATAACTGGTATTTAAGGCAGCAAGGATACAGCGCAGCAGAAGAGTTCATGAGCAGGATTGAGGCCGATATTTCGAATTCTAATATGGAATAACTATTGAAGAAGAACACCACGGTGACGGTTCTCATGGTTTTATAGAGGTTAGTGCCGACCGCAAGAACCGTCCAACCGTCGCCATGGTCTCTCCCATGGTCTTTTTTATTTATCAAAAAGCAGCGGAAAACCCCTAGCTTCAGCTATGGGGATACTCATCGATAAAACGATAATAAAATGTAGAACGATTAATCTTTGCTTCCACTGTAATATCAGTTATGGATATTTCATCAAAATTCTTTCGCTTTGATAACGTCAAAAATGCATCAATAATGTATTGTCGAGTGCGTTGAATACGCGGATCCTGTTTTTTCATCCTATCACCCACCCCAACGAACAAAGTTTAGATTTGTTTGTTTTTTATAAATATGCTAACAAATTATAAACTTTTTCAACAGTTGTTGGAATAGAATTAAATCACTTCTAATAAACCCATAGCATACTTAGCTCGCCCATTTCTCAATTTTCATGACAAAATTAATCAATAAAAAAATAATATGATATTATAAAAATAGGTAAATTAGCACTATATTATTGTCTTATAACGTAGAATTTAGATCAAATAAAAGGAGTAGGTATGAAGGAATTTTATACTCATATAAATAAAAAGTTATATTACTTTACGGTATTAATCGTAATAGCCATTATGATAATGGGTTTGTTAATGGGTAATCCACGTTTTGGTAAGTTTGATGCTGGTTATATTTTCCATGGTGAACTTGTTGTCATTCTATCTGCCTGTTTATTGCTTTATCCTAAATATATCACTCATGTTTTTAGACTGATCATCATTACAATTGCGTCGGTTTACTTTTATGCGTTGTTCTTTTTATATCCAGATACTTGGTCCACCTTTATTTTTCTATGTTTTATTCCAGCCATCGCGATTCTGTTTTTTGATTCAAAGCTCTTTTATTTTTCTTTACTATTAAACAGTGTGTCCATCATTTTTACATTTAGTTATATTATGCTTATTGATCAAGGATATCCCTATATCAAGCAGGATTTAGTAGGAAATGTTATCAACTTTATCGGGAGTCAAGTGATTATCTATTTTATTTTTTATTTAACGCAAGGAAGAATTAAGCAACAGCAATTATACTATGAACAAATTCAGCATTCAGAGCGTTTGAAGACAACTGGACAACTAGCAGCTGCTGTTGCACATGAAATTAGAAATCCTTTGACCGTTGTGAAAGGTTTTTTACAGTTATACCAAAAAGACGCTGGATTTAGTGATGATATAAAAGGAAATTTTACTTTGATGATTGATGAATTAAATATTGCTGAACAGGTAATTACTCAATTTTTATCTATAGCGAAGCCAAATAAGGAAACAGAAGTAGAAACAGTCAATTTAAAGGTTGTCCTTCAGAGTGTAACCGATCTACTTTATTCGTATGGGCTTTTACATGATAATAAGATTGAATTAATTAGGGTTGAAGATTGCTATATCGCTGCTAACAATATAGAGTTTAAACAATTATTAATAAATATTATAAAAAACGCCATTGAGGCCTCCAAAATTGGTGATTCGGTTATTGTATCAGCTGATAGGAATAAAGATTTCGTCGAGATTAAGGTAGTTGATTTTGGACAGGGGATGTCAGAAGCAGAAATCAAATCCCTTGGTATTCCTTTTTATTCTTTAAAAAGTAAAGGGACAGGATTAGGTATGATGGTTTGCTATAATATTGCTGCAAAATATAAAGGAACCATTGACTTCCAAAGTACAAAAGGTGAAGGAACTACCGTCACTATTCGCTTTCCATCAAAAAATTTATGAGATTCGTCCCTGTGGAGGCTTCAAACATTATTTTTTTAAAGAACCATTTACTATCAGGTCTTTCACGAGGAGTTAGATTAATAATAAAATACCCAATAATCAGGATTAAGATGACAAGTTAATTAAGCATTGTGTTTACAGGCTGTTCGTGGTCAACAATAATTATTCTTACCATTGCAGTGATGCCAATGTATATAAAATATCTAATAGGGAAATGGTATTCTTCCTTGAATTATTTAACAATCATAGTAATAAACTCAAAATAAAAAAGAAGATTAGTATATTATCCAGAAAAAGTTTATAGTCGTCGCTGCCACCCATATTAATAATTTCCAATTTTTTTGTCCCAAGCTAATTTAACTAGGGGAAAATTAGCAACAGGCAACAATTATGGTATAGGCACGAATCCTGGTTCAGCGGAAAAAAGGGTTCCTTTTTAAAGAGTAATTGTTGAGACAGCTCTCGACATTCTTTGTAGCATTTAGACAGGATAAAGCTAGTAATGGAGAATGGAGAGGTCACTTTTAACCAAACGTTTGTGTAGTGGGGAAATGGAGGGGAATTAATGGAATGATGTAAGTTCAAGAGAAACTTAATTGATTTTGTGGAAAGTTGGTTTATTTCCTGCGAAATATATAAACAGTTCTCGACAATCTTCACACTTGTTTAGCAGGGAAGATTATTACAAGTCGGCACTTTCAGCAGTTTCAATCAAACGTTTAATTAGTATATCCTATACGGAATTTAGTCGAATTGTTGTCGTTTAGTGGTAATAGTGGTTCGGACGCTGTTTATCGACTTTTATTATCTGATTTTTCAACAATTTATTTATGCGCCTGGAAGGACAGTTGCATATAAGTCAAGAGGTGTAGCGGATCTAATTAAACGTTTGATTGAAAGGGAAACTTGTTGGAACTGGGCGAGGTTTGTCATTTAACGGTTTGTAAGGGAATGGGAGATGGTGTACTTGTTCACGATGAAGAGCGCTATCCATTAAAAAAAGGAACCCATCTTATTATTCCAGTGGTATTAGGGGATTTACGATTGACGGCGATTGTCAATGATTGTTTCTCATCCGTAATAATGGGGCATGAAAAGAATAGTTAGACAAAAGAAATACCCGTAAGATGACTTAATGGTGGTATTTCTTTTTTGGCTCGCTATAAAATAAGGTTTCGCTGATAATTCATTCGGTTTCCGGAAGGATATCGGTTTAATGGCCCTTGAATGCTTGCACATCAAGCATCAGGACGCTAATAATACAGAGATTAACAAGAACGAAACAAAAGTAGAACGAACATAAATAAAAACCCTAAATAAAAGAAGAAGATTTATCAATATGATATCTTCTTCTTTTATTTTTCAGGAATTTGGGGTTAGACCCCAAAGCCATCAAGCCAAGGTGAAATTTTATTCCCATAACCCCAAAAACGCTATTCTTTCTCTAAAAAGTACAAGAATTCTAGATGATTCAAACAAATAAGGTCAATAGATTTGACCTTATTTGTTAAGGCTATGGAGAGTATTAAGATGGATCGGTTGCTTTTAGAATAGACGGAAGTAACCCAGGGAAACGAGCATCTAAGTCACTAACCCGAAGAGAGATAAAACGTTGCCTTCCTTCTATTCTTGTTTCAATCACTCCCGCTTCACGTAACACTTTAAAGTGGTGAGAAAGTGTTGATTTGGCGGTACAAATATCAAAAGCACCACAATTTTGTTCTCTGTTTTCTGCCAAATTCTTGACTATCCCCAACCTAATGGGATCACTTAAAGCGTATAATACAGCCGTCAATTGAATATCTGATTGATTTGGTTGGAATGGTGTTCTCATAATTGCATGATATCAAAAAGGGTGATACTATTCAATTGTTCGAATATTTTCGAACAATAAAAGGGATAAATAAAATATGAACGCATAATCATAAACCGGGCACCCGTCGAACAGGAGGAAACACTATGAAACCAGCAGTACAAGGAAAACTTTTTGAGACTATTCAATTTGGAGCTTGGAACTTAAGAACTCGCACAGCTATGGCACCGATGACACGCTGTTTTGCTGACGACCAAACAGGTGTCGTAGGCTCGGACGTGGTCGAGTATTACCGGAAACGTGCGGCAGACGGTATCGGCCTAATTATTACAGAAGGGACAGTAATCAGCCCACAAGGGAAAGGGAATCCGGGTATTCCAGGTTTATATTCCCCAGAACAAATTGCAGCATGGAAAAAAGTGACCGAAGCCGTACATGCTGAAGGGGGCACGATTATTGCCCAGATTTGGCATGTCGGAAGACTCACACATCACGAACTAACAGGAGGCCTTTCTCCGCAAGCTCCCTCTGCCATTCAAGCAGAAGGATTAGTTCATCGTTTCCGCAAGCCATATGACATGCCTAAGGAGATGTCGATAGAAGATATTCAGGAAGTGGTACGCCAATTTGCTCAAGCAGCGAAAAATGCGAGGACAGCTGGCTTCGATGGAGTAGAGATTCATGGGGCTCATGGCTACTTAATCGACCAATTCAATTCCGATATCACCAATAAGCGAACAGACCGCTATGGTGGAGATTTTGCTCAGCGCCTTACATTCATGAAAGAAGTATTAGCTGCTGTCATCGATGCGATTGGTGTGGATCGCACGTTAATCCGCTTTTCTCTTTTGAAAGATGGGTACTCGAAGAACATCATGGCGAATCCAGAAGAAGCGATTCGCACATTTACCGAGGCATTCAAAGAAGTAGGAGCGAGTATGATTCATCCATCTACTGCTATGATGGACTTTACGGAAGTGTTTGCTGATGGGAAAACCCTACATCAACTGGTGCGAAAATACTGGGATGGTGGCATTATCGGGGTAGGTCAGTTAACCCCCACAATAGCAGAACAAGCATTACAAGAGCGTACAATTGATGTAGCTGCATTTGGTCGTCCGTTGATTGCCAACCCTGATTTTCTGCATCGTATCCAAAATGGTGAAGAATTAATTGAATATGATGTTAATAAGCATTTGGGGACACTTGTGTAAAGTAAAAAAGGTATCAGTAATTTTTTAGGAGATACTGAAAATGAAGGTAAATAAATTAGGTGTTGGAATAATTGGATGAATGTACTTATAATGATAGATAGTTTGGGCTTGCATACCCCCAAGGCGGTTATATTGAGACCGTACATTCTCAAACTGCAAATGAAGGACCGCCCCAGGGTGAAATTCTATTTGTGAAAAATTGTCAATTGTTCCTGGATTTACTCTATACTGAATATATTAAAAGAACGAGGCGCATGAATTATTTCATGCGCCTTTTCATAATAACCTAAAAAGAAAAGAGGAGTCGATTATTCTTCCATCCGCTCTCTAATGGCTTCAACCATTATTTTTTTTAAAGAACCATTTACTATCTGGTCTTTCACGAGGAGTTAAATTCATAATGAAATACCCAATGATCAGGATTAAGATGACAAGCGAATAAAGCATTGTATTTACAGGCTGTTCGTGGTCAACAATAATTATTCTTACCATTGCAGTGATGCCAATGTATATAAAATATCTAATAGGGAAATGGTATTCTTCCTTGAAATATTTAACAATCATAGTAATAAACTCAAAATATAAAAAGAAGATTAGTATATTATCCAGAAAAAGTTTATAGTCGTCGCTGCCACTTTCTATCAAAATATGACTGAAAATGATTAATTCCTTAACTAGTAAAATCGATAGAATAATTGCTAAAAAAATGAGAGAAATATTTAAAAATACCTGGAGAATCTTAGGTATAATGCATAAAACAAAAGTAAAATCCTTTTTTACCTTTAACATACAAACCATCCTCTCCCTTTTTTAGGTTTTGTTTTAATAAAACTTGATTAGAGAATAATCTACGATGTAGTTATATACTATTTTTAATTTTATGGAAAATCAAGATATTATTATCGATCTTTCCATAACTAGAATTTCCCCCAACTAATTAAAACGTTTTCAATTTTAAGGGATATCGGAAAAATTGACAGCCAAATGTTCTTCCCTTTATATACGATCTTTTCCGAAAGGGATAGCGGCCCGACTAGTTTTAATTTGCCATCTGGAATGAGGTAGCAATCGAATATCAGAATGAGAAACCTGCCAAAAAAGAGTTATGCCCCATATAGGCACACCACTGATTCAACCTCCGGTGTTACAGTGCCCGAGTGAGAGCCTTTTTTCATCGAACGGTAGCTCTAACGGTGTCACAGTGCCCGAGTGAGAGCTTTTTTTCATCGAACGGTCACTCTAACGGTGTTACAGTGCCCGAGTGAGAGCTTTTTTTCATCGAACGGTCACTCTAACGGTGTTACAGTGCCCGAGTGAGAGCTTTTTTTCATCGAACGGTCGCTCTAACGGTGTTACAGTGCCCGAGTGAGAGCCTTTTTTCATCGAACGGTCACTCTAATGGTGTTACAGTGCCCAGTTGAATGCTTTTTTCTCCGAGGCATGACAGGCACTGAATCTACGAATCACACCCAAATTTTAGAATGAAAACATCCGTCATCAAAAGTCTTTCGACCCTTACAAACTTCAACGCTTCCGTCGCAATGCCATGTCTTTCATCCATTTATACGTATAAGAAAAGGTCTTTTTTTTACATCAAATTAATATAATGATAAAGTTAACTTTTTCTAGAGGTGAATACTTTGGAGATTTTTGGTTTGTCATTTGCGGTACTCTTGAAAATAATTTTAATCAATATTGTCTTAAGTGGAGATAACGCAGTCGTTATCGCAATGGCAGCACGTAATGTTCCAAAGAAACAACAAAAGAAAGCGATCTTTTGGGGAACATTTGGAGCCATTATTTTACGTTTAATATTTGCAGTAGCAATTATTTACCTACTAGACGTACCTTATGTAACTTTTATAGGTGGGCTTCTTCTAGTGTATATTGCCATTAAACTACTAATTGGCGATGATGAAGAAAATCTTAGAGAAGGAGGTTCAAGCTTATTTTCCGCTGTGAAAACAATCATGATTGCTGATGCCGTAATGTCGCTTGATAATGTACTAGCTATTGCTGGTGCTGCTGAAGGAAATTTAGTCGGTATTATCATCGGAGTTATTATTAGTATTCCTATCGTTGTTTTTGGGAGCCAGTTAATATTAAAAGCAATGGAAAATTACCCTATTATCTCTTATGCAGGTGCGGGAATCTTATCTTGGACTGCAGGTGAAATGATCGTCGGAGAACCAAAATTTGAACCTATTCTCACTCAAGGTCTACATTTATTGGTTCCTACGGCTATTACAGTTTTTGTTATAGGTTTTGGATATTTAATTTCTAAGAAAAAACTGCTATAGAAAAAATTCCAAGTAACCATGCTCCTTTACGAATGACACTAGGTAAATTCCCATTAATTTCGATGTCCTTGCCATTTAGCAGCTTTGGCTTAATGCCAACGCTGCTAAATGCTATCTTAGTTGGTATTGTCTTAAGTGTATATCGCCGAAAGGAGCCTTCAGGACCCCATTATTAAATTTTCCGTATTTTATTAAGTGGTTGTAAATTTAGCATAGATGATAAAAAATAGAGTTAATTCACCCATTATGACAATGTTTGGAACTACCATGATTAAATTAATAATAAAAAAGGCTGCTAAAATCCCTAAAAACAACCCTAAATGATAAATTTTCAGACGGTGTTGTTCATACCTGTATTGATGAAAAACAATGGTAGTTGAAATGAAATAGAGTAATACAGAACTAAATACAAAATATACGATAAATGAATAATGGACCTCAGATAAAAACATCAGTTTGATAGATGCTGCAATCATGCTCAAAGACATTAGAATAAACAGATGTCCGTAAATAATAGTTTGTCCTGCCCCATGAATCGACTTATCTACCTTCTTTTCTACATTATCAAAATATTGCCACCACATCGAAATAATAAGGATAAATGAAATAATCGAAAATGAGATCGAATTCCAATCACCTTTTTGGGGCTGTAGTACAAATAGGGTGCTGACGACCGATTCTCCAAAAAGGATTAATGTCAATAAAGCAAATCGTTCTAATAAATGAGCCGTATTGGTCAGGGCTTTTACCAAATACTTGCGTCCGAAAACAGGTACAATAACATCGACAATAATTCCTGCATATAACACAGCGTATCGAATCCATGAATCAAAAAAGATAGAGAGAAATGAGATGAGGACTCCAATCCCAAAACATGTTCCTAAAAACCGAGCAGCTGTTTTTCTATCCCCTTCTTCTAGATTCTGAACAACAAGATATTGAATTGCCGTTAGTGCCCTTACTCCAATATAGCCAATAAGAAAAGGGAGATAGTATTGATCAAAATCTTCCGATAAACTGGATGTCATAACAAGGACAAATAACATTTGAAGAATTATAAAGATACGTTGATGCAAAAAATCTTGTCCAAACCGATTAATAAACATTGTTTGTCCAGTCCAAGACCACCATATCGGGATAAACATAAGAGCAAACTTTAATAGATATTCTGGATGAATATAACCTTTTTCAACATGAAGTAAAACATGAGTAGTAGTTGCAACTGCTGCCACAAATAGCAAGTCATAAAAAAGTTCTAACCAAGTCACCTTTTTTTCTACCATCACTGGAAATACCTCCTATAAATAATAAAATATGGTATTATTAAAGTTGATTTCAAACAAGGAGGGAATCTCTATGCCCAAAACCATTGGCCTTATTTGTGGAAGTTTACGAAAAAATTCTTATAACCGAATCGTTGCTCAATCATTGACAGATATGAGTGATGCCGCCCAATTTCGCTGGATCGAAATCAACGATCTTCCTTTGTTTAACGAAGATTTAGAAATTGGCGGTGATCCAGAAACAGTAACATCATTTAAGTCCGCTATTCAGGACGTTGACGGTATCATTATCGTTAGTCCGGAGTACAATTCTGGAATTCCGGGCGTGCTAAAAAATGCATTAGACTGGGCGTCAAGAACTCCGAAGTCCTCCGTTCTTAGTAGAAAACCGGTTGGCTTAATCGGAGCAACTCCTGGGGGATTAGGGACTGCCTTTGCTCAAATGCAAATCAGACAAATATTAGAAGCAATACAAGCTCAGGTTCTTCCATTTCAAAAAGTGCTGATTTCGCAAGTACATGAAAAGATTGACTCCGATCAGAAAGTGCTTACTGACGAAAAAACAAAACGATATCTTGAGCGTTATTTACAACAATTTATTCATTGGATTGATCAGACTTCTGTTTTAAATTAACCAAAGAAAACAAAACATCATCAAGTAATTTTTTATGATGATCTTGTATTATTAAAAAATGGTGTTGACACTTAATAGGTTTATAGATAAACCAATGACAACAATCAACTTACTATTAAACTAATTATAACAGACGAGGTAGTTTGGGGTAAATTTACCGATATATGGTACTTTCTAATATTCGTAATATAAGGAGGATTATATAATGTCTGATCTCTATTCTCGTCTTTCCAAAGAGGATGCTGTCGTTCTTCTAGTGGATCATCAAACTGGCCTTATTTCCGGCCTAGTGCGTGACTATGGTGTGGATGAATTCAAGAACAATGTTTTGGCTCTTGCTAACACCGCTAAGTTTTTTGATTTACCAGTTATTTTAACAACAAGCTTTGAAAACGGACCTAACGGCCCACTAATGCAAGAATTGGTTGAGCTCTTTCCTGATACGCCAAAAATAGCTCGGCCTGGACAAATTAACGCTTGGGACAATGAAGAATTTGTTAAAGCCATTGAAGCAACAGGTAAAAAACAACTAATTATAGCAGGAGTTGTTACTGATGTTTGTGTTGCGTTCCCGGCACTATCTGCTGTAAATGCTGGTTACGAAGTATTTGTAGTCACTGATGCTTCCGGAACGTTTAGCAAACAAGTAGCGAACGCGTCATTAATGCGTATGGCCCATGGTGGAGTACAGCTTATGAACTGGTTTAGCGTAGCGTGCGAATTACAACGCGATTGGCGCAACGACGTTGAAGGTTTTGGCGCTTTACTCTCTAGTCAACTTCCTGGTTATCAAAATTTAATTGGAAGCTATAGGGAAGCGCAGAGAGATCACGGCAAGCAGAATGACTAGATCAACAAAGGTCAACATGACATATATTTAGCCAACCTCACCAACAAACGCGGATTTCATACGAAATTCGCGTTTTGCCATCAGGACCCCTTCTTCAACTAAACCAGCTAATAGTTTGTCAACATTTTTCTATAAAAAGATTAATAACCTTGTGATATACTAAAATGTTTATTCCAAATAACCTTCCTTTAAACCCTAATTGAAGTGTTTTGGTGTATTTAGTTAGATATGGTTTTTAAACCAATATTGGAAAGTAGTTCTGCTTTTATAAGGCGTAAATCCAATGTAAGAAAAATTAAGTACCTTCAATATTAGAAGGTATTTTTTTTTCGGAAATGAAATATATAAAGTAACACAACCTTTGTTCTAAGATGTTTTCATCCTATTAACCAAATAATTTAAAGGGAGTGCGGTAAATGGTAAGTATGTTCATAGATAGTATTTGTCCAAAATGCGGAGAGATCAATCAAGTGGAACATAAAGGGGAAAAAATTCTTATCGTAACTTGTAAGAATCACCATATGTATGACCATATCGTCATCCCGTATTCTCGAATCCATCCGATTAAGGATGAAAAACGGATTAAATTAGAAGAAATGCTCATAGAGAAAAAATTCCATCGTATGAGTGATAAATCAACGATATGTCTTCTTATTTTTAATAATGGGTATGAAATTGAAGGACGTTCGACAGTTCGAGATGTTGCAGACTTTCGTACTGTAGTGGGTAAGGATAAGGCCTATGAACAAGCATTAAAGAAAGCGATGGTGGCCTTAGGGGCATACCTAGTATAATAGCAAATTATTCAAAAGGAGTAGAACTCTTAGAATGGCGATACTCCTTAACGGTATCGAGAAGATCCTCTTGGTTAAGTCGCTCGCTTGGAGGGACTGTAAGGTTAAGTGGTAGATTTCGGTTGGTAAATAGTGACTGCACTGTTTGTCATTGGTACATAAGGTCTAAAAAAACTAATCAAACGTTTGATTGGATCGCTGGAATCCTTGGTACGTATGGGCCGAATAAAATCAAAACCCAAAATTAAGCCTCAATAGGTTTAATTTTGGGTTATTTTTAGGACTCCACATAGGCGACAGTGACAGTCACTGTTCGCAAATTCTAACACGTATTAAACTATTATAAAGTAAGGACGGTGATTCATTTGGTTGCAGGAATTGTAACTGCCGCTTTATTGCTATCAGGAGTGGTTACAGGAGTAGTGGTACTAGCGGCAAGGAACCGACCTAAATTAGCGAAAGAAAATATACCTGAAAAAAAGAGAAGTGTTTTTCCTATCTACAGCTAAAACACCCATGTCACCTCATTTCTTATCTATCTCCATCTTTCCGCGATCGGATATATTGGTAGATCATCCATTTCCCGCTTTTAACTCCAATTGTTTTGTAAACCCAGTTGAATTATTTGATGAAATGGCAAGGGTTATTGCATATTACCAATCTTTACAATTTTTCTATTGTACTTTTACAAAAGTTCAGTAAATTCTTAAATATAGTGCATATTTGCTGATATGAATGTTATTTAGGACGAAGATGGCGATATGGTAAAAAATAAGTTTGAATTTTGTTCAAATGTTACTTAACATTTGTTCACTATCTGTGCTATAGTTATTTTGAAATAATAAGTGGATAGATGAAAGCGTTCGCTTCGGGAAAACACAAACCAAGATTTCAGGAAGTTATTAGTCAGATTTCTACTAGTATTTAGCAGCTGAACAGTTTGTAACTTTAATGATCTTAAACTTTCTTTAAAATATATAAAAAGACTTTAACCTAAATTTAGGGGGAAACGATATGAGAATGGTTGATATTATTGAGAAAAAACGTAATGGTCTTGAATTAACAAACGGAGAAATTCAGTTTTTAATAAATGGATTTACCAACGGAAGTATTCCTGACTATCAAATGTCTGCATTTTCAATGGCGGTATTTTTCCAAGGAATGTCCAAAGAAGAACGCGTCTATTTGACGGAAGCGATGGTTAACTCTGGGGATCAAATCGATTTATCCGGAATTGAAGGAATTAAAGTAGATAAGCATAGTACTGGCGGTGTTGGTGATACAACCACACTTGTGTTAGCGCCATTAGTCGCCTCTGTTGGGGTACCTATTGCCAAAATGTCTGGCAGAGGTCTTGGGCACACCGGCGGCACGATTGATAAATTAGAATCAGTAAAAGGTTTTCATGTTGAAATTACAAATGACGAGTTTATTCGTTTTGTGAACAAAAATAAAATTGCTGTAATCGGCCAAAGTGCCAATTTAACACCTGCAGATAAAAAGCTTTATGCCTTAAGAGATGTAACCGCTACAGTCGATTCGATTCCGCTTATTGCAAGCTCAATTATGAGTAAAAAAATTGCCGCAGGAGCAGATGCGATTGTACTTGATGTGAAAACTGGCAGTGGGGCTTTCATGAAGAATCTCGACGATGCGAAAGAATTGGCACAGACAATGGTGGACATTGGAAATGGTGTGGGACGGAAGACAAAAGCGATCATTTCTGATATGAGCCAACCGCTCGGGTTTGCCGTAGGAAATGCTTTAGAAGTGAAAGAAGCAATTGATACCCTTCGTGGACAAGGTCCAGAGGATTTACATGAATTATGTTTAACACTTGGCAGCCATATGGTCGTCCTAGCAGAAAAAGCAGCCGATTTGCAACAAGCGCGTGAAATGTTGGAAGAGTCGATCCGAAACGGAAAAGCATTACAATCCTTTAAAACATTCCTTGCTGCCCAAGGTGGAGACGCTTCTGTTGTTGATGATCCTACAAAACTTCCTACAGCTAAATATACGATCGAAGTACCAGCCCTAAAAACAGGATGTGTTGCTGAAATCACTGCCGAGATGATTGGGATTGCCGCAATGATGTTAGGAGCTGGACGCATAACTAAAGAATCAGTCATTGATTTGGCAGTAGGCGTTATTCTCCACAAAAAAGTAGGCGATTTTGTCCAACAGGGTGACGCACTTGTGACAATCCACAGTAATGTTGAGAATGTTCAAGAAGTCATTGAGAAAATTTACGCAGCCTACAAACTAGTTGAAGAAAAAGTAGCCCAACCAACACTTATTTATACAGAAATCCATTAATCCCTAACGAGGGTGGCTTGTTGGTCAGTCTCAGGCTTTTTGTTTTCTTATAGAAAAATCATGAATGGAGAATAATAAATTAATTGATCAAGCGATCTGGGCTCGGAAACAGGCCTATTCGCCATATTCAAGCTTTCATGTCATTGCCGCTATATTAACAAAGAATAACCAGGTATCTTTTTCTTCAAAGGATTTAAAGAAGTAATCTGTTTGGGATAGCCCTGTAGTCAGGTTCGGAATCATTTACATCTTAGAATAAAATACATCATTGTGGAGGAAATCATGAAATACATCATAGCCATCATTGGATTACTTGTTGTTTTTGGACTTGCTTTTGTTGCGAGTAATAATAAGAAAAATATTAAAATCAAACCGATTATCCTAATGGTCATCATTCAAGTAATATTAGCGGCATTATTATTAAATACAAAATTTGGTTTAGTCTTAGTTAAAGGATTTGCTGACGTTTTTAGTAAATTATTAGAATACGCAGCCAGCGGTATTTCCTTTGTGTTTGGCGGGCTTGCGAATAAAGGTGAAATGTCGTTCTTCCTTAATGTATTACTTCCAATCGTGTTCATTTCAGTATTAATTGGGATCTTCCAGCATTTTAAAATACTCCCTATCATTATGAAAGCAATAGGCTTATTGTTAAGTAAAGTAAATGGTATGGGTAAATTAGAGTCATACAATGCCGTAGCTTCCGCGATCGTTGGTCAATCAGAGGTATTTATTACGGTTAAAAAGCAGCTCGGCCTGCTGCCTGCCCATCGCTTATATACATTATGTGCTTCCGCGATGTCAACGGTTTCGATGTCCATTGTCGGTGCGTATATGACAATGATTGAACCAAGATATGTTGTGACAGCACTTGTGATAAACCTATTTGGCGGATTTATTATTTCATCGATTATTAATCCATATACTGTGCCAGAAGACGAAGATATTCTCAACATTCAAGATGTGGAAAAGCAAAGCTTCTTTGAAATGTTAGGCGAATATATTATGGATGGATTTAAAGTAGCCGTCATTGTCGGTGCAATGTTGATTGGATTTGTTGCTTTAATGGCTGGTATCAATAGTGTTTTTGATATGGTTTTCGGAATTTCATTTCAGGAAATTTTAGGATATATTTTTTCACCATTTGCCTTTATCATGGGAGTTCCATTTTCAGAAGCTGTCCAAGCTGGGGGAATTATGGCAACGAAGCTTGTCACAAATGAGTTTGTAGCGATGATGGATTTAGCAAAAATACAGGAGAGCTTTAGCCCGCGTACATTAGGAATTATTTCTGTCTTCCTTGTCTCTTTTGCAAACTTCTCCTCGATAGGAATTGTTGCAGGAGCCGTAAAAAGCTTAAATGAAAAAAAGGGAAACACTGTCGCACGATTTGGTCTAAAACTTTTATTTGGAGCAACATTAGTTAGTGTTTTATCATCCGTGATCGTAAGTATCGTGTTATAAATGAGGTTGTTTTCGTAAAGACAATAAATGATGTTGAAAAAGCAATTTCTTTTCTTAGTTGAGAGGGGATTGCTTTCTAAAAGGAGGGAGAGGTTGTGAAAATAGTTTTTCACAACTATTAATATGAGTTTTGTTGGTTTATTTCTCTCAGGAGCAGTATTATTTTTAAACAGTCTTATGCTATTGGGGAAGGCAGAAGCAAAAAGTGTAGGTGTTTTTAATATATTCATTGGAATTATTCAAATTATAATCCCATCTTACTTAATGTTTGCATCGGGTCAAAATAATTGGGAACTTTATAATGTTGCATCTATTTTTCTATTTGGCTTAACCTATTTATATGTTGGGGTAACCGTATTGAAAGGGCTTGATGGCAGCGGTCTCGGTTGGTTTAGTTTATGGGTCGCTATTATTGCAGTCGTCTATACGTTAACATCGATTATTCACTTTCACGATGTTGTCAATGCATTAACATGGGGTATGTGGGCACTATTATGGTTTTTGTTCTTTCTATCAAATGCGCTTAAAAAGAAAATAGATACCTACATTGGGATTGTTGCTTTCGTACAGTCATGGGTAACGCTGACCATTCCAGCTTTGCTGTATTTCTTAGGTGTCTGGAATACACGATTTGTCTCTCAAATCTGGACCCTCGTTTTAATTCTAGCGATTGTCTATTTTGTTGTAAGTCTTTTCAAAATGAAATTTTCATTTAAAAAAGAGAATAGTGGACAAGAAATTCAAGTGATATGATTAAAATATATGCTTCAAAAACCTGTGTAGATTTAATCTAAACAGGTTTTTTTATGAGAACGGTGCCTGTGCGTTGGGAACCCAAAAGAAATAAACCAAACACCCTTTCTGGTTGGAGAGGGTGTTTTTTGTTTATCGTTGTCTGTCATATCCTTCGACAAAAACGATAAAACTTTCTGGGGTGTGCCAGTTATCGAGTTAAGGCAGGGGCGAATGTACAGGAAGATTACAACTATTCTAGGATGAAAATGAAAAAAAATGAACATGGTTTTAATAACCTAGAGTAATATCCACCTGCCTATACATACCTAAAAGAACAAGTTGCATATGGTGAATTTGTTAATAAAGAGAGAAAACATTATTAATAATAGTTTGACTTTTCAGAAATCCATACTTATAATCAAATTAAACTAACTACCGGTAGTTAGTTTAATTTGATTATATTTTTTTCTAATAGGAGATGAATGGCTTGAAATATCCGCTGTCACCCGATGTAAAACCAGAGTTTTGTTCGACAGGTACATTTATGAGGCTGCCTTCTTCGAGAGAAGATGCTAAATTGGCAATTGTAGGTATGCCTTTTGACACGGCGGCTTCCTTTCGTGTTGGAGCACGCTTTGCGCCTCAAGCTATTCGTCAAGCGTCCATGACATTATTCCCGTACCACCCAATCCATCAAGTATATCCATTTGATGATTGCAATGCGATTGACATTGGAGATGTGTCTGTAATACCACATAATATTCATCGTAGTTTTAACATAATTGAAGAGGCCATGATTGCGCTTATGAATAAAAATATTATTCCAATTGGCCTAGGTGGAGATCATTCCGTCACATTAGCAAATCTTCGGGCTGCCGCCAAAAAGTACGGGCCTGTGGCGTTAATTCATTTTGATTCTCATACTGATACTTGGGATACCTACTATGATGAAAAATATTGGCATGGATCGCCATTTATCCGTGCACATGAAGAAGGATTATTAATACCCAATAAAGTATTTCAATTAGGTATAAGAGGGACATTAAATCATCCGGGCGACTTGAAGGCAAGCGACGATTTAGGCTACCACGTCATTAGCACTCCAGAAATCTATGAACGAGGTTTTGAAGATATTTTGCAAGAAATGACAGCGGTAATCGGCGATACGCCTTGTTTTTTGACTTTTGACATTGATTTTGTTGATCCCTCTTGTGCTCCAGGTACAGGAACACTTGAGGTGGGTGGCTTCAACAGTCTTGAGACGTTGAAGATGGTTCGATCATTAACTGATTTTAATTTCATCGGTTTTGATTTGGTAGAAGTTTTGCCTTCTTATGACCCTACACAAATAACAGCACTATTAGCAGCTACGCTTGTACACGAATTTGCCAGTTTAGCCTCTTTGAAAATCAACCAATTAAGTGTTACTGGGTAAAAGATTAATCTAGGCTTTTCAATTTGTATTTTACTTTTTTCAGAGAGGGTTTGATAATAAAATGAATAAATCTCCTGGACTTAAACGGTCATTAACATTAGGCCATGTTATTTTATTCGGACTATCCTTTATGGCCCCCATCACTGTTTTTACTACTTATGGTATTGCAATTGAAAGTACACAAGGAATGATTCCCACTGCCTATATCATTTCATTAGTTGTTATGTTATTTACGGCTTACAGTTATGAGAAAATGGTTAAAGAATTTCCTACAACCGGTTCGGCCTATACCTATGTCCAAAAAGGTATTAATTCATCTATGGGTTTTCTTGTAGGGTGGGTTATTTTGCTAGATTACTTACTTAGTCCAATGATCAGTGCCTTATTATTTGGAATCTTTGTACATGCGTATTTACCATCTATTCCTATACCTGTACTTATCATTACTTTTGTTCTAATCATCACTGTTATTAATATCCTAGGAGTTAAACTTGCTACTAATGTAAGCGCTGTATTATTAGCTTTTCAAATCCTTTTTATTTTAATCTTTTGCTTTTTTTGTATAAAAGGATTAATCGATGGAAAAGGTTCGGGGGATTTACTATCTATCACACCATTTTTCGACTCTAACGTTCATTTTTCAAGTATTTTAGCGATTGTTCCTCTTCTATGCTTTAGCTTTTTAGGTTTTGATGCTGTGACCACTTTAGCTGAGGAAACAAAAGATCCAAAAAAGACATTACCAAGAGCAATCTATCTTATCACGATTATTGGTGGGGTTTTATTCGTAGCATCTACTTATTTCGCTCAATCGATTTTCCCGGACTTTACTTCCTTTAAGGATCCAGAATCAGCGGCAGTAGACATATTAATTTATGCTGGAGGGAATTTTTTAAATGCCTTATTTTTAAGTGTAACTATAACGGCTGCCATTGCTTCAGCAGTCGCATCTGGCGGGAGTGGGGCCAGGGTGTTATATGCAATGGGCAGAGAAAACATCCTTCCTAACCGGGTTTTTGGCTATTTATCTCCAAGATTCCGGACTCCAGTCTATAACATTATTGTCATTGCCTTCATAGCGACGAGTGCTTTGTTTTTAAATTTAAATACAGCGGCTGCATTTATTAATTTTGGGGCATTATTCGCATTTACGTTTGTTAATCTTTCGGTCATTGTTCATTTCTATGGCAGGAAAAAACAGCGGACGCTTAAAGATATTGTCTTGTATTTTGTTATACCATTAATAGGTTCAACAATCACAGCACTATTTTGGTCAAAATTAGATATTCATTCGATGATTTTAGGGAGCTCATGGCTGTTGGTTGGATTTGTTTATCTCCTGTACTTAACCAAATTTTTTAGGCAGCGGCCGCCTGAGTTAGATTTTGATGAATCACAAGTTGATATGCAAATATAAAAATATTGTAGGATAGGAGATTTATATGAAAGCAGATATTGTTCTATCAAGTTATGCCGTTTTTTCTGGCCTGGAGGATTCAGCAAAACCAGGGGCTATTGCTATTAGAGGTAACAGAATTATTGCTGTAGGTTCTAGTGAAGAAATTGAGTCATACGTAGGAGATAACACATTAGTCTATCATTATGGCAACCAATTAATTATGCCAGGTTTCCACGACTTCCATGTCCATGCAATGATGGGTAGTCTTTCTTTGGAAAGTGTTAATCTCTTTGAGGCTCGGTCTGAAAAAGAGGCGGTTGAGATGGTGCAGCGGTACACTGAAACGAAACCGGAGGAAGACTGGATTATTGGATTTATGTGGGATTCAAGCTATTGGGAAGACAAAAGGTTTCCTAACCGATTCTCATTAGATGAAGTATTTCCAGACAAGCCCGTTATCTTATTCCATGCAGAAGGTCATTATTCATGGGTTAACACGAAAGCATTAGAAATTGCTAAAATCAATGGTCAAACCCAAAATCCTCCTAATGGCGTCATTGAGAAGGGGGAGGATGGTGAGCCAACAGGCATTTTAATTGAAGAAGCCTCGTCACTAATTACGAAATATGCTTACGATCTTCCGAAAGAGAAAAAAAGAAATCTGTTTAAAGGTTTTCTAAACGAGGCAGCACGTTACGGTGTGACCTCTGTTAACAATTTATATGGAACAGAAACCTTAAGCAAATTGGATGATTTTGAGGTTTTTCGGGAATTTGAAGATATGGAAGCACTCACTGTCAGAATGCACCTTTTTCCGGCTCTTGATGGTGATATAGAAGAAGCTATTAAGCTACGGGATAAATATAAGACTAATAAATTGCGAGTTTCTGGACTGAAACAGTTTATTGACGGTGTTGTAACTAGCCGCACCGCTTATATGCTTGAGCCCTACAGTGACCAGCCAGAAACATATGGGATGCCTGCACGTTCTCCTGAGGAAATTAAAGATTGGGTAGTGGAAGCTGATCAACACGGATTTAGCATTCGTTTTCATGCAATCGGAGATGCAGCTATTCGTTTTGCCTTGGATGCATATGAGAACGCGCAAAAGGTTAATGGCGAAAGGGACGCCCGACACGCTATCGAACACATTGAAGTGATACATCCTGAAGATATATCTCGTTTCATGTCTTTAAAAGTAATTGCTTCCATGCAACCTGATCACCTTGCTTTGTCTGAAAGGGAAACCTATACAGAGCGTATTGGGTATGAGCGAGAAAAATATGTTTTTGTCATAAATTCATTAATAAATTCAGGTGCAAGATTAGCATTAGGGACCGATTTTCCGATTGATTCACTTAATCCTTTGCAGCAAATATATCGTGCGGTAACTAGAATTGATAGCGGTGGAGAGGTTGTATGGAATGCTGAAGAACGAATCTCTCTTAGTGAAGCTCTAAAGGCTTATACTTATGGTTCGGCGTTTGGAACATTTAGAGAGCATGAGCTTGGGACATTGGAAGTGGGAAAGCTAGCTGATATTGTCGTTTTAGATCAGAATCTTTTTGACATCACACCAAAGGACATTGTCCAGGCAAAGGTCCAACTAACGATAATTGATGGGAAGATTGTTTTTAATGGGCAAAGGATCCCAACGGAAATATAATAGGCATTTTTATTTATAGAGTCCTGTATTTTGCTGTGAAGGCAAATATAGGACTTTTCTCTTGAGGAGCATTAACAATATTTAGACTTACAAGGAATTGCGGTCTATAATTTTAATAATAGGTTTATTAGGGAGGTTACCATGACGAAAGATAGGATTTTAGAAGTGGCTTTATCACTTTTCGCTACAAATGGATATGAAGGAACAACCTTAACAGAAATAGCTAGAGGAGTGGGGATACAAAAACCATCAATCTATAACCATTTTAAAAGTAAAGAGGAAATTTTTATAACAATTTTTGAAAATATTTTATGGGCTCATGTTCAAGAAGTAAAAAAACTGATGGAAAGAATAAAGGAATTATCCACTGAAGAACAACTTTTTCAAATTCTTTCATTAACTTTTCAATATAATTTAGACTACAAGGAACAAACAGCCTTCTTGAACAGAGCATTGATTTTCCCCCCAAATACCTTGAAAGAACAGTTAAATACTCAGTTTATATTATCTGAAAAAACTTTATCGGAGATTCTACATACTATTTTAGAAGACGGAATGGAAAAAGAAGAAATCCGAAGGGCGAACATAGAGGATTTTATTATTTCGTTTTATTGTTTAATTGATGGGATTTTTATTGAATTATCGTATTATGGTGAGGAAAAGATGACTCCAAGAATTCCGAATATATGGAAAAACTTTTGGTGTGGTATTCAAAACCATTAAGTTCATTTTTCGATAATTTGAAGCATTCGATGCGGAATTGCACGAATGCTTTTTTCATGCCCTGTTCACCCTATTCAATCGAAATGCGTTTTATTTAGCCCAAGTGAAAAAAGATAGATTAACCCAATAATGGTTATTCAATTACAGATAGTTTATTCAAAATTAAATACCTCTGTTAGTTAAATTTCCCTAAAAACCAGTAATATAATTTGGCATAAAACATGCATTAATGTTTTAATCAAGTCAATTTGAAGTTCTAGGAACTATGAGGGAATTAATGAGTGGCTTAAAGCTTTGATCATTGGGGGTTGAGTTAAATGAAGCTTGAAATAAAACCGATAATCGCTATTATTGTAGGATCTGCTATTATGGGTTTTGGCGTTAATTGCTTTAACATAAGTAACGGTTTAACAGAAGGCGGTATTACAGGTATAACCATTTTATTGAAATTACTGTTTAATTGGGATCCGGGGTTAGTCAACTTATTGATAAATATTCCGCTTATGTTTCTTGGCTGGAAGACACTGGGGAGAACTGCCTTTATTTATATGATAGTGGGAACCGTATCGTTATCTGTTTTTCTTAGCGTTTTCGAAATTTTCTCTTTGCCGTTACATGATCCATTGCTCGCTTCTCTTTATGCTGGCGTTTCGGTCGGAATTGGATTAGGGATTGTATTTCGTTTTGGTGGGGCAACAGATGGAATCGACATCATCGCACATCTTTTGAATAAATACATGGGATTGAGCATTGGACGTACGATGTTTTTTTCTGATTTAATCGTCGTTGCTATTTCGCTTATTTACCTTGATCTTACCCGTGCTATGTATACCCTTGTGGCAGTTTTTATTGGAGCAAAAGTCATTGACTATGTTCAAGAAACAGCATATAAGGCCAAAGCCGTAATGATTATATCGAATGCAACCGCTGAGATTTCGAAGAAAATTACGATGGAGATGGAACGAGGTGTTACAATACTTAACGGCAAAGGGGGATACACAGGAGAGAGTAAGGAAGTGCTTTACTGTGTAGTGAACAGAAATGAAATAGGAAAACTAAAAATATTGGTACAGGGAACTGATCCAAATGCATTTGTTAGTGTTAATGATGTGTACGAAGTGCTTGGTAAAGGTTTTACCGATAATAAACACTTACGTTAGATAAAAATTTATTAAGGAAAGGCCTGCCCTGTTCCAAGCCCGATTATCGACTAGGTGCTTTAAGACTCCAATAGACCTGTCAATGAGGAAAGATTGGCATAAGAAAAAGGTATCCCCAAATCATTGTCGGGATACCTTTTTTTATTATAAAAAGCCTCGTTTACTTATGGTACGATTCGGGGCAAGATACCCTAAACTCCCAATTTGAAAAGATCAAAAAGAAGGTCAAAAATTAGAAGTTATCAAAAAATTAGAAGTAGAAAAACGAGATCACATTCGGAAACGAGAAGGGAATGATCAACTATTATTGATGGTGCAATTATCTATCATAGGTATGTGGTATTACCCTGTATAGAAGAATATCAACATGAAAAACAAGGAAATATTCTAATTAATATAAATATTTAAAAAAAAGTTGACCTGTGAACTCTGTATTGTGTATTATGTATACATAGAGTATAATTCAGAATTTTACAAGTAATAAAAAAAAGGAATGAGTAGTTATGGATGTTGTAAGCTTAAAACCAATTAAGAAAGAGAGAACAACACAAGATAAGGTTTACAAGCAAATTAAAAAGGCGATTCTGTTTGGTGGTTTCTCCCAAGATGAAATATTTACAGAGGTTCAATTAGCAGAAACGTTAAATACTTCAAGGACGCCGGTAAGAGCTGCTCTGCAAGATTTAGTAAAAGAAGGATTACTCGTTTCAATTCCACGGAAAGGAGTAACAGTGAGAAAGATTACACAAGAAGAACAGGATGAAATATTTTTACTGCGCAGTTCTATAGAAGTACAAGTGGTGAAAAAACTAACAGAAGTGATTACCTCGCCCGATCAGCTAAAGATATTAAGACTAATAGTTGAGCAGCAGAAGGAAGCTTTAGAAAACGAGGATGCTATTAGGTTTATTGAGCTGGACCATGAATTTCATCTTTCACTAACAAGATTAGCAAACTATAGCATTATGGAAGAAGTATTGCAAAATCTTCATAATCTGACTCAGCTTATGGGTCTTAAAGCAATCAGGAAACAAGGAAGAATGAAAAACGTGATAAAAGAACACAGCGAAATTATCCAGTCCTTAGAAACGAGAAATTCAGAGTTGGTATCAGCAGTGATTTTAAATCATTTAGATAATACAAAAGATACTTTGAATGATTTAGCAAATTCCTAATTCTAGGGCTATCCTAGAATTAGGGTGCTTCATAAAAGGAATATCAACAAAGAAAGGATGAAAAACATGAAAACCGTAGAAACAAACTTGAGTCAAGAAATGGAAGAGCTGCTTCAAGGGCAAACCTTGGTCCTTTGCCATACTTACAGTAAAAGTTTGGGCAAAGTTATTTCAACTGCCTTGTCTTGGGTGTTTGCAATAGATAGTAAGACCGTAAGATTTGCGTTAGACTTTAAATCAAAAATTGTGGAAGCTGTAAATGATAAAAGTGAAATCACATTAAGTTTTGTTGGGAGTGAAAGCGTTTACTCCTTGTCAGGCCCTTCGAGAGTCAGAGTGGAGAAAACTCAAGATATGACCTTAAAGATGGCTATTATTGAAATTGAAGTGGAGGACCTGCGGGATATTACCTTCTATGGAGCGCAAATTACCCAAAAGCCGCAATTTATCAAAACCTACAAAGAATCACTGATCAAGAAGCTGGATAACGAAGTGAAAGAGGCTATTTTTAATCTTTAAATCTATCATTTTTTAATAGAGAGGAAGATCATTGTGGTTAGGACAGGTAAAGAATATTTAGAGTCGATTAGGGATAATAGAAATATCTATATAGGAGGAAAGCGAGTAGATGATGTAACGACTCATCCGGCTTTCAAGGGGATTACCGAAACAATAGCCAACCTTTATGATATTGCGTCAGATGAAAAGAACAATATGATTTATCAAACTGAAGATGGAACGCTCGCTAATAAAATTTATATGATTCCAAAAAGCCGGGAGGATTTAAGAGATCGCCGTGAAGCGATTAAAACGTGGTCTGATTCTACATATGGGTTTGTGGGACGGTCTCCGGACCATGTTGCTTCCTTTTTTGCAGGGTTCGCTAGCTCTCCTGAAGTATTTGAACGCGGACTTTCGAAACTAAAAGATAACGCCGCAAATTTTTATAAGTTTGCTAGAGATAATGACTTGTATTTATCCTATGTGATTATTCCTCCGCAAATTGATCGCAGTAAAGCGTCCCATGAGCAGGAGGAAAAATTCTTGGCGACAGGTGTTTATGAAGAAAGAGAGGATGGCATTGTGATTAGAGGCTCGCAGATGCTTGGAACAGGTGCAGCCGTATCCAATTATTTGTTTGTAAGCTGTATTACACCGCTTCGCCCAGGTGATGAGACCTACGCTGTTTCTTTTGTCGTGCCAATGGATGCGGCGGGATTAAAGCTTTATCCGCGCCCAAGCTATGCTGCAGACAAGCCTAGCACTTTTGATTATCCACTCTCCACTCGATTTGACGAGAGTGATGCGTTAGTGGTCTTTGATGATGTATTCATTCCATGGGAGCATGTTTTTATCTATAAAGACATTGATCTTGTTCGGGCACAATTCCAGGAAACACCTGCCCATAAATTAGGGAATAGTCAGGCTCAAACCCGATTTACTAGCAAGTTAAAATTTGTGATCGGTTTGGCGAAGAAAATCGCTGCTGCAAATGGAATTGACAAAATTCCAGCTGTGCAGGAAAAACTGGGTGAATTGGCATCACTTGCGGCAACGGCTGAAGGGTTGCTCCTTGCATCCGAATATGAATGCACGATTGATAAAAATGGTACAGCTGTTCCAAACCCGAGGTTCTTATATGGGGCAATGGGATTGCAAAATGAATTGTATCCAAAAGTGATATCGATTTTCAGAGAGTTAGTTGGCGGCGGGGTTCTGCAAGTACCATCTTCGTTTAATGAGTTGGTGAACCCGGAAACGAAGGATGATATGCAAAGGTATATTCGTTCAGCCACTGTGCGTTCCGAGGAAAAGATTCAATTGTTCAAGCTTGCATGGGATGTGATCGGCAGTGAATTTGGAGGACGTCACCAGCAGTATGAAATGTTTTATGCCGGTGCCCCATTTGTAGCCAAAGGTTATTCTTATCGAAATTACGGATATGAGGAAGCGGAAGCCTTAGCTGCAAAGTGCTTAAATGGTTATAGCATTCCAAAAGAATGTTTAATATAAACATAATTTACTGAATTTTCAATACTAAGAAGGAGGATTACTTGGGTGAAAATTGGATCGATTCAACTAGAAATTAAAGATGATGAATCAAAACAAGAGCGAATTCAAAGAGTTAAAAACATGTTAGCCGAGATGAAAGGGTACGATTTAATCATTTTACCAGAAATATGGGCGACGGGATATTTTGGTTTTGACCGTTACGTTGAGGAAGCGGAAGAAATAGATGGACCATTTGTTCAGGATTTTTCGCAAATGGCAAGGTCTTTAAATGTCCACCTTTTTGCAGGAAGCTTTGTGGAAAGGGAAGGGGATGACTACTTTAATACCAGTATCCTGTTTAATCCAGAAGGTGAGGTTATCGGGAGCTATCGGAAGATTCATCTGTTCAGATATGGTTCCGAGGAAGGTAAGTTGCTTACCCGTGGATCAGATATTACTGTTATTGATACACCCTTTGGAAAAGTAGGGTTATCGACTTGCTACGACCTGCGATTCCCCGAGCTTTATCGAAAGCAAGTGGACCTTGGTGCAGAGATTTTATTAGTCACTTCAGCATGGCCCCATCAGCGTCTCGAACACTGGAAGTTGTTTAATGTGGCAAGAGCGCTAGAAAATCAATGTTTTCTCATATCCAGTAACTGTGTAGGAAAAGATCATGGTGTTTTATTTGGGGGGCATAGCCAGGTTGTCGATCCATGGGGAGTTGTGATTGCGCAGGCTGGTGAAAAGGAAACGATCTTGACTGCGGAGATTGACTTGCAGGAGATTGCTGTCATTAGAGAAGAGTTCCCGCAATTAAAGCATCGTATTTTATAAGAACTGAAAGGAGTGCTATGGCAAAATGAATTTTTATGTGAATGGGAAAGAAATCAGCTGGGAACCACAAAACTTTATTATTGCAGGCTACACAGCAAAAGATCAGGCAGCACTAAAAGCACATATAGAAGAGTTAGAAAAAATAGGAGTGGCTGCTCCGAAGGCAGTACCGATGATCTATCAGTTGTCCCCAGAATTACTCAGTACGGAAAGAGTCATATCTACTGTAAGGAACGATGGCAGCGGTGAAGCAGAAGTGGTTTTACTAAATATCGAAGGGGAATGGTATGTGGGCATTGGAAGTGACCATACAGATCGAGTTCTGGAAGCAACATCCGTACAAAAATCCAAACAAGTCTGTGCCAAGCCAATTTCAAAAGAGTTATGGCCTTTAAGCAGTATGGAAGATCATTGGGATGAGTTTGAATTGAAGAGCTGGTATTCAGTTAATGGTGAAGAGCACTTATACCAATCTGGAAAACTGGAGGCTTTTTTATCGCCGAAGGAGCTTTTAGAAATTATTGAAGCTCGCGGCTATACCACTGCAAATACTGCGTTATTTTGCGGCACTCTCCCAATCCTATCTAATGAATTTCTTTTCGGAGAGGGATTTCGCGCAGAATTATATGATACGAGAAATGATAAAAAACTAGAATTGTCCTATCAAACAAAAATTTTAATCGATTCTGAGGTGGTTTAAGATGTCAAAAAAAGAGTTAGAATTTACAGATTTCACCAATTTTGAAGTAGAGCATTTTCCTGTTAAAGGCCTATCACAGAGGGTTATTGCATCCATTCCGGGCAGCCCAGTAGCGACTCGTATTCTTCAGTTTGAACCTGGCACCGATACTTCTCCAAATGGAGTTCAAATTCATGATTTTTGGGAGGAACTGTGTATTATTGAAGGTTCCATTATTGATCTGGAATTGAATGAAGAGTTTAAAGCAGGTGCGGTAGCTTGTCGTCCTCCAGGGATGAAACATGGTCCATGGATATCCCCAAAGGGCTGTAAAATATTTGAAGTTCGGTACTATTCCAAAGGCCAATAAAGGAGAAAAAGAGCTATATCTCTATCAAACTAGAAATAGGGTATAGCTTTTTAAAAATTATTTTTTTGAATTTTTGTGTATACACAATACAGTGTTCAAAGAAGTAATGGACTATTTTTAATTTTTGCTTAAAGGAGAAGGTGAAGCAACTTGGAAATTGAATACATAACACACTCATTGGATGTAACTTTATCGATGAATGAACCCCATGTCATGGCATTAGGCTTTTTTGATGGTGTTCATCTAGGTCACCAATCCTTACTTCAGCAGGCGAAAGCCATAGCAAAAAAGGAGAATGTTAAGTTAACCGTGATGACCTTTGATCCGCATCCAAATGAGATCATTAAACGTGAGTCCGATAGGAGATATATTACTCCACCGGATTCGAAGCTGGAGAGAATCTCTGCTTTAGGTGCAGACAAAATTTTTGTGATGAATTTCAATTTTCCTTTTGCTTCCCTTCCAGCTGATGATTTTATCCAGAAATATATTGTCGGTCTTAATGCCAAACATGTTGTAGTAGGCTTCGACTTCACTTTTGGCCATAAAGCTCAGGGGGATGTCGATTACTTACGCCATTTGAGTAAAAACAGCTCATTTGAAGTAACCGTAATTTCTAAAAAGACACGAAATAACCAAAAAATCAGTTCCACACTCATTCGAAAATTAATCAGTGACGGCGATGTTCATCTGATACCGCGTTATTTAGGAAAACATTATGAAATCACTGGAAGTTTGGATTCATTAGTCGAATCTCCTATACAAAATACTGCATTTCATATCCATAATAAATATCTGATGCCGAAACCCGGTCTCTATAAAGTGGAGATCATATCAGGGACGATAGGTACTAAGGGTTTTCTTAGATGCGGTGATGAAAGCTGCCATCTAAGCAGTAGTGCATGGGTCTCGCTTTACAGCGGGGAGATTACGGTTAAATTCTTATACCAAGCTGCTTTGATCAGGACTGTGTCAGTATAGGGTTTATCAAAAAGATGATTATTATTGGGGGGGAAAATATGAAAGGGAAACAAAATAAAACGACAAGCTCCAAAAAAATACTTTTCGCTAGTTTAATTGGCAGCACCATAGAGTTTTACGATTTTTTTCTATATGGAACCGTAGCATCACTCGTGTTTAACCAATTGTTTTTCCCCAATTCTGACCCCTTTGTAAGTTTATTGCTTGCATATGCGACTTTCGGTGTGACGTTTTTCATTCGTCCTCTTGGCGGTCTCGTGTTTAGTCACATGGGAGACAAATTCGGCAGAAAAAATACGCTGGTTATTTCCCTTATGCTAATGGGGATTTCAACGGTACTCATAGGTTTTTTGCCGACGTATAATTCGGTTGGAGTCTTGGCACCGATTTTACTTGTTTTTCTGCGCCTCCTTCAAGGGATTGCCCTTGGCGGCGAATGGGGAGGGGCCGTTCTGCTGGCGGTAGAATCTGCACCTAAACAAAAACGCGGTTTCTATGGAAGCTTCCCGGCGATGGGAATTCCGCTCGGTATGTTACTAGGAACCTTCTCTGTATCATTGATGAGTTTGCTTCCCGATGAACAATTTCTAGCATGGGGCTGGAGAGTTCCATTTTTACTAAGTGCCCTTTTGGTAGCAATCGGTATTTGGATTCGCCGTGGAATTGAAGAAACATCGGCCTTCAAGGCAGAAAAACAAAAAGGGAATGTGGTCAAAGTTCCACTCTTTGAGACCCTTCGCTATCATTGGAAAGCGGTTCTAATCTCATTAGGCGCAAAATGTGTAGAAGTTGGGCCGTTCTATATCTTTTCTACATTCTTTATCGCTTATTCCACAGGTACCATTGGGTTTTCAAGAACAACTGCATTAAATGTTATTACTGTTTCGACTCTTGTCACCGCACTCTGTATCCCATTAATGGGCATATTATCGGACAAAATTGGCCGTAAACGTGTTTTCCTTTTGGGTGCAGCTGGATTAGCTCTATTTGCTTTCCCATACTTCTATTTACTATCACTAAAGTCTACTTTCTGGGTCTTTGCGGCCTCTATTATAGCTTTGGGAATTCTCTGGTCTTCAATCGCAAGTATTATTGGAACCATGTTCACTGAGATGTTCAGTACGAATGTTGGCTATACGGGAATTACCTTAGGCTACCAAACAGGATCTGCGTTATTTGGTGGAACGGCTCCAATGATTGCGACTGTTTTGTTAAAGAACTACAACGGTTCATGGACCCCCCTTGCTATTTTTATCTGTATTCTTTGTGTAACATCCTTTATTTCGGTGACATTACTTCGCGGAACTCAAAAGGCTACTCCTGTTGACATTTCCGTGCCTCAAACCAAATTGCTGTGAAATAGTGAATCTTCACATAGAAAGAGAACTGAAGGGTTCAAAAAAATAGAAGACCTTTAAGCAAGTTTTGTTCTTGAAGCGTCTCTAGAAGGGGGCTCCAGTTATCTTATAATGCAATTCTATTCAATATGGAATAGTGTATGCGTGGATGAATAATTCAGAGGTTTCTGAACCTTCTGGATTATCCATCCTAGCCCTTTCCTTTAATGGTAGTTTAACAAATCAGTAAAAGTTTTAGGAATGTTATAGTTTGGCACAAAAATTGCAAGTATACATACTGGAATAATAAAATCACTCAACTTTAAGGGGGAAAAGTTCCATGCAAACAGGAACAAATCGAGTAAAAAGAGGAATGGCAGAAATGCAAAAGGGCGGCGTTATTATGGACGTTGTCAATGCTGAACAGGCTAAAATTGCTGAAGAAGCAGGCGCAGTAGCAGTTATGGCTTTAGAACGAGTGCCTTCTGATATTCGTGCAGCTGGCGGGGTTGCGAGAATGGCTGATCCTCGTATAGTTGAAGAGGTTCTTAAGGCAGTTTCAATCCCTGTAATGGCTAAAGCTCGTATTGGACATATTGTGGAAGCGCGTGTTTTAGAGGCGATGGGTGTAGACTACATTGACGAAAGTGAAGTTTTAACACCAGCTGATGAAGAGTACCATCTAAATAAAAAAGACTATACGGTTCCTTTTGTTTGCGGCTGCCGTGACTTAGGAGAAGCTGCACGTCGTATCGGAGAAGGTGCATCTATGCTTCGTACAAAGGGTGAGCCGGGAACAGGTAATATTGTTGAAGCGGTTCGTCATATTCGCCAAGTGAATGCACAAGTACGGAAAGTGGTTAGCATGAATGAGGACGAGCTTATGACAGAAGCAAAGCTTCTAGGGGCTCCTTATGAAATATTATTAGAAATCAAACGACTTGGAAAACTTCCAGTCGTTAATTTTGCTGCTGGTGGTGTGGCCACTCCAGCTGATGCTGCCCTAATGATGCAGCTTGGCTCTGATGGTGTGTTTGTTGGATCAGGTATTTTTAAATCTGAAAACCCATCGAAATTTGCCCGTGCAATTGTAGAAGCAACTACTCATTATCAAGATTATGAATTGATTGCGAACCTTTCTAAAAACATTGGTGTTCCAATGAAAGGAATTGAAATTTCCACGCTTGTTCCTGGAGCACGTATGCAGGAACGGGGTTGGTAAGGAGCAAAACAAGGGTGAAGATAGGTGTTCTGGGATTACAAGGAGCGGATTTTATAGGATGCTCCTTCCATCCTATAAGTTAATTTAAATATGATTAAAGGTGGAGTGATACATGGAGAATGCAAAATTAAGACGGTCGTTAACAGTATTTCCTTTAGTGCTATTTGGATTGGCTTATATGGCACCTACAACAGTTTTTTCTACTTATGGGGTTGTTGCAGAAATAACAAAAGGGATGGTACCAGCTGCTTATATTATAGCTTTAGTTGGTATGTTGTTTACAGCCTATAGTTATGGTCAAATGGTTAAGGCCTTCCCTGTTGCTGGTTCTGCATATACATATACTCAAAAGGCTCTTAATCCTCATATTGGATTCTTAGTAGGCTGGGTTATACTATTAGACTATTTATTTTTGCCAATGATTAATGGATTACTAATCGCTATTTACTTAAACGCATATTTTCCATCCGTTCCTTTTTCCGTCTGGTTAATTGCCTTTGTAATTTTAATCACCACTGTAAATATAATCGGAGTAAAAATAGCAACAAAGATAAATCTTTTATTAGTTGCCTGTCAATTCTTAATAATAGTTTTATTCACATTCTTCTCAATTAAAGGGCTGCTTAACGGAATGGGTTCAGGAACATTATTTATGAGTTCTCCATTTGTGAATGGTGATATACCACTATCTTTAGTATTAGCAGGATCTTCTATTTTATGTTTATCTTTTTTAGGTTTTGATGCTGTTACTACATTTTCAGAGGAGACCATTAATCCTAAAAAAGTAATACCCAAGGCTATTTTCCTCGTCGCATTAATAGGAGGAGGTCTGTTTATCACCATCTCATACATCAGTCACCTTGTTTACCCTAATTTCCAAGCCTTTAAGGATCCAGATTCTGCTGCTTTAGAAATTGCTATATACATCGGGGGGAATTTATTTCAATCTATTTTTCTAGCAGGATATATTACAGGGGGGCTAGCATCTGGTTTATCTGCTCACGCAAGTGTTTCGCGACTTTTGTATGCGATGGGGAGAGATGGAGTTCTTCCTAAGAAAATATTTGGTCATATTCATCCAAAATTTCGAACTCCAACAAACAACATTATCCTAGTGGGTATTTTTGCTTTATCTGCTTTATTTGTTGATTTAGTGACAGCATCATCTTTTATTAACTTTGGAGCGCTCGTTGCATTTACATTTGTTAATCTTTCGGTTATTTCTCATTATTTTATTAGAGAGAAACAGAGAAACGGAATTAACACACTAAAATATCTAATATTGCCGCTGATTGGTTCTAGTTTCACAATTTGGTTATGGACTAGTCTTGATTCAAAGGCACTTTTACTCGGACTAGGATGGTTGGGAATTGGTTTCATCATGCTCCTTTCTAATACGAAAATGTTTAGTAAACGGCCGCCAGAGCTTTCTATTGATAGTGCGGAGGTAAATGAAATTCAAGCATAAAAGCTAGATCAATCGAGGAGGATAAAAATGGTAAAAGCAGACATCATTCTTTCTAGTCAACATGTTTTTACTGGGCTGCAAGATGAGCCAATAAAAGCAACTATCGCTATTAAAGATAATAAAATCATTGAGATCGGCCCTAAAGAAGAATTATTGTCAATCATTGGGGACCAAACAAAAGTGTTTGACATGGAAGAGGAACTAATTATTCCGGGATTTCATGATTTTCATATGCACATAATGATGGGGAGCATTTTACAAAAGGATAGTGCCAAATTATTTGATGCTACTTCAGAAGAAGATGTAGCTGAAATAGTAGCTAAATTTGCAGAAACGAGACCGAATGATGAGTGGATATTTGGTGTTGGTTGGGATCATACCAATTGGAAAAAGAAAGCGCTGCCACGTAGAACAACATTAGATAAGTATATTTCTGATCGTCCTGTTTTATTATTCAATGCAGAAGTGCATTACGCATGGATCAATAGTAAAGCAATAGAATTGATTCAATTAACGAAAGATACTCCAGATCCTGAATATGGAGAAATTGGAAAAGATGAAAATGGTGAACTAACAGGCCTTCTATTTGAACATGCAATTGGGCATGCAACAGAACATGCATACAAATTACCGAAAGAAAAACGTGTAAAACTATTCCAAGGTTTTCTAAATGAAACAAAAAAATTGGGAATCACATCCGTTAATGATTTATATGGGGCTAAAATTGCACCAAACCAATTAGATGATCTTGAAATTTTTAAGGAATTTGATCGAGAAGGGCTACTTACAACTAGAATTCACTTTTCGCCAGAGTTAAAAATGGATTTAGCTATAGCAAAGGAATTACAAATAAATTATCAGTCAGACAAGCTTACCTTTTCTGGATTAAAACAATTTATAGATGGTGTTGTGACAAGTCATACTGCTTTTTTATTGGATCATTACAAAGACCGTCCAGAAACAAAAGGTGGAACCACTTATCCATCTGATACAATTAAACAATTAGTAAAAAAGGCAGATAAGGAAAAATTTCAAATTCGTTTCCATGCTATTGGTAACGGTGCTGTCCGCTTAGCATTGGATGCATTTGAAGAAGCAAGAAACGTAAATGGAGAAAGAGATGCTAGACATGTCATTGAACATGTGGAGGTATTGCATCCAGACGATGTCCATCGCTTTAAGGATTTAGGTGTAATCGCTTCCTTTCAACCCAAACATATTGAATTAATGGAAAGTGAGGCATATACAGCTAGAATTAGTGAAAAACAACAACCACTCTATTATCCTATCAAAACAATAGTAGATACTGGTGCTAAAACTGCCTTTGGTACAGATTTTCCGGTAGTACCTCTAAACCCTATGATGGGTATCTATCAATCAATTACGAGAAAAGATTTAAACGGAAAAGCGTGGCAAAAGTCAGAAGGTGTTACATTAGCACAAGCATTAAAATTCTACACAGCTACACCGGCATTTGGGTCTTTTAGAGAAAAAGAATTAGGTACATTAGAAGCAGGAAAGATAGCGGATATCGTAGTATTAAATAAAAACTTATTCAGCATATCAACAGAGGAAATTCTTGAAACTGAAGTAAAAATGACGATTATGGATGGAAAGGTTGTATATGAAAACCAGGTCGTTCCGACCGTATAAGATAAAAATATAAAAAAGGAAGGTAGAAGTAATGTCAAAAGTAAAAGTTGGTCTTATTCAAATTCATTGTGGAGAACATATTGAGGAAAATATTCAAAAAACGAAAGAGAAAATTAAAGAAACGGTAAATAAAGGGGCACAAATCGTTTGTTTACAGGAATTATTCTCTTCGCAGTATTTTCCACAAACGGTTAATGTGGGAAATTATGATTTAGCAGAAGATGTAGATAGCGGTACATTAGCCGATATGGGTGAATTAGCAAAGGAATTAGGAATTGTCTTGATTGTTCCTTTTTACGAAAGAGCAGGTGCTGGTATTTATTTTAACAGTGCAGCGGTATTTGATGCTGATGGAGAATGTTTAGGCATTACAAGAAAAAATCATATTCCTGATGGTCCGCAGTATCATGAAAAATATTATTTCGTTCCAGGCAATACTGGGTATCCTGTCTATGAAACTGCTTATGGAAAAATAGGAGTAGGGATTTGTTGGGACGAGTGGTTTCCAGAAGTTGCCCGAATTTTGTGCTTACAAGGTGCAGAGATATTATTCTATCCTTCTGCTATCGGTTCAGAGCCAGATCATCCTGAGATATCAACAAGATCATCATGGGAAAAGGCAATTTCTTCTCATGGTATTTCTAATGGTGTATTTGTTGCTGCGACAAATCGAGTAGGCCAGGAAAAGGATATGAATTTTTACGGCGGTTCATTCATTAGTGATACATTAGGAAATATTTTAGCTTCACTTGATGATGAAGAAGGAATTATTGTACAAGAGATTGATTTAAAAGAAATAGAAGAGACTAGAAAAATTCTACAATTCTTTAGAGACCGTCGTGTCGACACATACCACCCTATATTACAAAAAGAAATACTTCCAACCCCATCCCCTTCAAAAAAGGGAACAAACAAATTTAAACTTGACTAAGGCGAAAGGGGGCTTTAGTACATCAAACAACAGATAACAACACAGTGTAAATTGAAAATACGATAAGCAATAAAAGAGAGATTGGAATTTCCCCAATCTCCTTAACCTTTTCAGTAATTATTTATACAAAAAAGCAGTGAATTCCTGAAAAAATTGGAATTCGCTGCTTTTTGTCTTTTATAAGGAACTATTTAAGTCAGAAATGTTGATTAATGAATCCTTATGAATTTTAAGTGCTACAAGGCTGGCAAAGTCATGTATGATCGTAGCAGCAAGTAAGGACGTAATTTGAGTTGGATCATAGGAAGGTAAAACCTCGACCAAATCAAAGCCGACAAAGTTAAAGTCTGTTAAAGAGCGGATGATTTGTAAGGTTTCAAAGCTATTTAAGCCACCGACCTCAAGTGTTCCTGTTCCAGGTGCGCATGATGGGTCAACGAAATCGATATCAAAGGTTAGGAAACATGGAGTATCACCGATTTTTTCCTTTATTTCCTTAATAACACTTTCCATACCGCGTTCTTTTAATTCCGGTGTTGTAATCACATGGTATCCCAATTCCGTGCTTGCATCAATGTCACCTGGATGATTAAGTGTTCCGCGAATTCCAATCTGAAAAACTTTATCTGGAATGAGTAGATTTTCTTCGTATGCACGAATGAATGGCGAACCATGCCAATATTTTTCTTCATAATACGTATCCCATGTATCTGTATGGGAATCAAAATGGATTAAGGCTACAGGACCGTGTATTTTAGCAGCAGCACGAAGATGGGCTAATGTTACGGAATGATCTCCTCCAAGTCCAATGGGGATAATTCCCTTCTTCATCAATTCCATCATAGCTTTTTCAATTACTTCGTAGCTTCGATGGATATTATGCGGAATGACGGATACATCACCAATATCAATAGCATTACAATCCTCAAATGGATAAACCTTGTGTGTCGGATGATAAGGGAAAAGCGTCATAGAAGCCTGACGAATGGCTTGTGGTGCAAACCGGGCCCCGACACGGAAGGAGGCTGCTGTATCAAATGGCACCCCGACGATGGCCAGTTTAGCATCTTCTCGATGAGATGGTAACCTCATAAAGGTTCCGGTAGTACAAAATTCTGGTTTAACATCTGGTGATAATGGATATTGCATTTATTATTCCCCCAATTTTTATTTTCAAAAATAATAATGCAAGTTTTGTGCCAGATGAATTTGTGGGAACTTTGTTAGTAGATATGAAAGTATACTTTTCTTATAATGACAAATTCTATTTAATTTGGAATAATGTATGCGCGGACGAATAATTCCAAAGTTTCTAAATCCTCTAAATTATCCCTTTCCTTTAATGGTAGTTTAACAAAACAGTAAATTAATAAAAGTGATATAGTTTGGCACAAAAAATGCAAGTATACATACTGAATTTTCAAAAAAGTAAGGGGGAGTAAAAAATTTTAAGAAGAAAAAGGGGTTATCTTGTAATGAACGCGGTTTAAAATAAAGGGGAGGTATGATATGTGGAAAATGGCGTAATGCTGAAAAGATCGTTAAAGCTGTGGCAAATTGTTATCATGGGGTTAGCGTACATGACACCAATGGTGGTATTTGACACATTTGGAATTGTTTCTGGTATAACGAAAGGTCATGTCCCAACTGCCTATATTGTTGCATTGATTGGGATGCTATTCACTGCTGTTAGCTACGGGAAGCTAGTAAAGGTTTTTCCTCAGGCAGGCTCAGCCTATACCTATACTCAAAAAGCAATGAACAGGCATCTCGGTTTTCTGGTTGGTTGGTCTTCGCTACTTGATTATTTATTTTTGCCAATGGTAAATGCTTTGTTAACAAAACTTTACCTGAATGCTTTATTTCCGTCTGTTCCGGATTTTATTTGGGTGTTAGTGTTTGTAGGAGTTGTTACCTTCTTAAACCTGCGAAGCGTAAATGTTCTGGCAAATTTTAATACATTATTTGTTCTTATTCAAATTCTCATCATGATCGTTTTTATTATCCTTGTTATAAAAGGGTTAAATGCAGGTGAGGGAACAGGTACAGTTTTCAGTTTACAACCGTTTTTTATTGAAGGGATGAACATGCCAATTCTCATTACAGGTGCAACGATTCTCTGTTTTTCCTTCCTCGGTTTTGATGCGGTTACGACTCTAGCTGAAGAAACACCCAATCCAGAAAAGACGATTCCAAAAGCGATAATGCTTACAGCTTTATGGGGCGGGATTATTTTTATCACAACATCGTTTTTTATTCAATCATTTTTTCCAGATATATCAAGGTTCAAGGAACCCGACGCTGCTCTTCCAGAAATTGCTCTATATGTCGGGGGAAAGCTGTTCCAATCGATTTTCCTATGTACAACCTTTGTGAATACGCTAGCCTCCGGGCTTGCCTCACATGCAAGTGTTTCGCGCCTATTGTATGTAATGGGGCGTGACAAAGTATTTCCCGAGAAGTGGTTTGGATATGTCCATCCAAAATGGAGAACCCCTACGATTAATGTAGCAATCGTCGGTGTCATCTCTTTATCCGCTTGGTTCTTTGATTTAGTGACAGCTACCTCACTAATTAATTTTGGCGCATTAATGGCATTTACGTTTGTAAATCTTTCCGTTATTAGTCATTTTGCCGTCCGTCAAAAAATGTACCGGACTCCTAAGGGATTTTTTAATTACGTGATTATGCCATTACTGGGAGCCGCTTCGATTGGTATCCTGTGGATCAATCTTGAGGCTAGTTCCATCCTCATGGGGGTCGCATGGTTTGCGGTTGGATTTGTTTACTTAGCCTATCTAACAAAGGCCTTTCGAGCGGCACCTCCTCAATTTGTGGCGGAAGGATCAGAAATTTAAAAGATATATAAGTGAAAAATGCATTCTACATTCACTGTAGGATGCATTTTTTTTATCTTTTTTAAAATTATGCAAAATTGAATAATTCCAGTCATTTTTTCATAAAACCCATACTCTTTTGCTCAATTAACTTGAATGAAGATACTGGGAGCAGGTTTTAGGAAGTTGGCACGAAACTTGCTTATAACCTTAGTAACAATAAAAAATGAGGTGTTATTAATGGCAGTCGAATCTCTAGATATAAAGAATACAAAGGGAAAGTTAAATGAAAAGGAAGAAGATAATTCCCTTATTGAGTTTCAGGAAACTTTAAGAGAAGCAGTAAACATCCTTAACTACCCACCCCAAGTATTTGAATTTCTAAAGAAGCCGATGAGATTTTTAGAAGTAAGTATCCCGGTTCGAATGGATAACGGAAAAACAGAGATTTTCCAAGGCTACCGGGCTCAGCATAATGATGCGTCAGGGCCGACAAAAGGTGGAATACGATTCCATCCGGATGTCACACCTGAAGAAGTAAAGGCCTTGGCGGGTTGGATGAGTTTAAAGTGCGGAATTACAGAACTTCCATATGGCGGGGCCAAAGGCGGCATTGTCTGTGATCCTCGTAAAATGAGCTTAGATGAATTAGAAAGATTGAGCAGGGGCTACGTAAGAGCGGTTAGTCAGATTGTTGGACCGACAAAGGATATCCCCGCACCCGATATGTATACCAACTCGCAAATAATGGCCTGGATGCTCGATGAATACGACCATATTCGAGAATTCGATTCCCCAGGCTTTATAACAGGTAAACCACTTGCTCTTGGGGGATCGAAAGGAAGGGAAACCGCCACATCTAAGGGTGTTTTGTATACGCTTCAAATGATTTGCGAATTAAAGAAAATGTCCTTAAAAGATACCCGCGTGATTATTCAAGGATTTGGGAATGTCGGAAGCTACCTTGCCCAGTATTTATATGAACTAGGGGCAAAAGTAATCGGAATTGGTGACGTGCTTGGCGGTTTGTATGACGAAAATGGCTTAGAAATTCCTTACCTCCTAAATAGAAGGGACTCCTTTGGGATCATATCCAATCAGTTTAATAGCTCTCTTTCGAACCAGGAATTATTAGAAAAGGAATGTGATATCCTCATTCCTGCCGCAATTTCTGGAGTCATCAATAAACAAAATGCAGCCAGGATCAACTGTAACATTATTATCGAGGCGGCCAATGGACCAACTACAAAAGACGCACTAACAATCTTGGATGAAAGGGAAATTCTTGTTGTCCCTGATATTCTAGCGAATTCAGGCGGTGTTATTGTCTCTTACTTTGAATGGTGTCAAAACAATCAAGGTTATTATTGGACCGAAGAAATCGTTGATACTCGACTCAAGGAAAAAATTACTGCTAGCTTTTTAAATGTTTATAACACATCCAAAAGGTATGGTGTGAATATGAAAATTGCTGCTTATATTGAAGGGATTCAAAAATTAGCGGAAGCCTCAAGGTTAAGAGGATGGTTGAAATATTAAGCCCTTAAAACGAAAAGGGAGGGAAATATTCATGTATTTTGGAGTGGTTCTTAGTCCTGTTTACGGGAAGGTTGAAAAGGTTTCGATTAAAAGTGATACAAGAATTTATGAGTGGGAAACATTATTTCAGATTAAAACGGAAGAAGGCAATCTTGAAAAGATACAAATGGGTTTGAGTGGAGAAGTAGAATCACTTGAAGTACAAGAAGGGGATTACGTTATTCCTGGGATGGTCCTTGCATATATTAAGGAAGACCTATTTGTTACTGGCAGTGACTAGACCTTAGAAAAGAAGATGGAACGTACATCTTCTTTTTTAAGGATTTTTTTTATTTAAAAGATTCTTAAAATACAGTAGTATAAGGTGATAGGATTTAAGGGGGATTAAACTATGTTTTCCGTCGCAAAAGAAAAAATTAAGCCGATTACTTCAGTCACAGTGGATGAAAAAGAGGAAGTTTTACGATTAACCCTAAACAATCTAAAAGAACCCTTTTTATTTTAAAAAAACACGATAAATTATTTGCCTTTGTGGCTTTAAATAATCATTTTCTAGAAAGATTAGAAAAACAAAATTTTTCGATTGAATTCTTGCTTGAACATGCCCAATCAATAGAAAGTATCTGTTATCTCAACCAGCATATCTCCCTACCCGTTTTATTCCAAATTATTGGTGAACCTTTTGCAATCATAAGGGGTGAAGATGGCAAACCATCAGGCTATATTCAAAGAGAAGATGTTCTGGCAGAGCTTTTTAAACAGGAAAGTAAAAGTGTAGATTTGCTTAAAATCATTCTCACCTCGATCCCGATGGGGATTTTTGTCTTGGATAAGGAAAAACGAATAATTAATTGCAATGAATCCGGATTGAAAATGATTAGATCCACTGCTGAGCAGGTAATGAATTTTCCAGCAGAAAATATATTTAGTAGTTCTCATATTAATAATGTGTTTGCAACCGGAAAGACGCTTCTTAATCATCTTGAAATAACGAACGAAATGGGGGTTCTCGTCGATTATAGCCCTATTTTGAACTATGATAATGAAGTGGAAGGAATCATCATCGTTGCATAAGATTTGCCAATGGTTGAAGAAATGGCAATGGAAATTGAATATATTAAAGACTTAAATATGGATTTACATGCAATCTTGTCTAGTATTTATGATGAAATTCTCGTTGTGAATGCAAAAGGGGAATTAATTAGGTTTAGTGAAAATATTATTCAGGATTTCTGGAAGGTTGATTTAAAGGAGCTCATTGGAAAAAATATTCTTGAACTTGAGGAACAGGGCCTTTTTACCCCTTCTGTAACAAGACTTGTTATAGAAAAAGGAAAAAAAGTATCCGTTGTCCAAGAAACAAAAACCGGAAGAAAAATTCTTGCGGTTGGTAATCCAGTCTATAATGAACAAAATGAATTGGACCGAATTATCATTGCATCACGGGATATTACCGAAACAACTAGATTGAAAAGCGAACTGCAAGAAATCAGAAAAATATCGGAGCAATATAAGAAAGAATTAGATAATTTTAAAAGCAAGGATCGTTTTTTGAAAAAGCTTATCTACTGTAGTCCGAAGATGGAAAAAATTATCAACCAGGCAAAAAAAATTGCTGATTTTTCCTCCACAGTTCTTCTACATGGAGAATCTGGAGTAGGAAAAGAAGTGATTGCTCAAGCGATTCACCAATTAGGAAAACGATCCGAAAAGCCGTTTTTAAAATTAAATTGTGGGGCAATTCCTGAAAATTTACTAGAGAGTGAACTGTTTGGATATGCAAAAGGCGCTTTTACCGGTGCAGATAGGAATGGTAAAGAAGGATACTTTAAACAGGCTGATGAAGGAATTTTGTTTCTAGACGAAATCGGCGAAATGCCAATGCATCTGCAGGTAAAACTGCTCAGAATCCTTCAAGAGCAGGAAGTCATTCCGATAGGAAGCACAACCCCAATCAAGGTAAATGTCCAGATCATCGCGGCCACGAATAAAAGGTTGGAAAAAATGGTTGAAGAAGGGACCTTCCGTGAGGATTTATTTTATCGCTTAAATGTTATTCCTATTCACATTCCTCCGTTAAGGGAACGGACAGAGGATATT
Source organism: Neobacillus sp. C211 (assembly GCF_051842875.1). NCBI lineage: Bacteria > Bacillati > Bacillota > Bacilli > Caryophanales > Bacillaceae > Neobacillus > Neobacillus sp. C211. The sequence goes on along the minus strand of NZ_JBPXRO010000015.1, from coordinate 83,888 downwards.
TCGCTACTGGCATTTCATTTCCTACAGAAGTTGAATGAAAAATACGACCGAAATTATCATTTAACGCCCGATGCGGTCAATGTACTTGAATACTACTCATGGCCGGGTAACGTCAGGGAATTACAAAATATTATTGAAAGATTAGTTGTTACTGCCGACCATCCGGCTATTGACGCCGAATTTGTCAGTCAATTTTTATCATTAGGCTATGAAAATAAAAAAATGAAGCCGGTTATTACAAGGGTTATTCCTTTACAGGAGGCCATCGATCATGTGGAGGAACAATTGATAGTACTGGCGATGAGTCAATACAAAACAACCACAAAGGCAGCAAAAGCTTTAGGAATTAGTCAATCCTCAGTGAGTAGAAAATATCAGAAAATATTAAGTGAGAAAAATATTAAAATCGAAAACTTGTCTACCTTTTAATCATAAAAAGCTGTTTTGGATCGCCTCGATCTGAAACAGCTTTTTTCAATTATGCACAGATTAATAAAGTTATGCAAAAATGAATAACTTTATTAAAAAGATGAAGGGAAACTAGTGAGTTAGCAATTTTTAAAACTTGGCACACTTCTTGCAATATTAGATAGTAAGTGGATATAAAGGAGGAATAAGTAAATGGTCGAGATAAAAAAACTTGTTACAAACCTTAAGATGTATATTGATGGAGAGTGGAGAGATTCTGAAAATAAAGAAACGCGTCCGGTAATTAATCCCGCAAATAAAGAAGTCATTTCCTATGCACCTGAAGGAACAGTTGCAGATGCTCGCACGGCCATCTATGCTGCCCGTAGAGCTTTCGAAGAGGGTGTCTGGTCAGGCATTTCAGCACAGGAAAGAGCTTCCTATTTATTAAAAATAGCAGACAAAATTGATGAGTATGCTGATGAATTGACTCAGCTTGAAACAATGGATAACGGAAAAACCTTACGAGAAGCGGGGTATGATGTGGGTGATGCAGCCGTATGCTTCCGCTATTATGCGGGGATGATTACACAGCCTGATGGCCAGACCTATCATGTTGCAGACCCGATGCAAGCCATGGTTGTCCGTGAGCCAGTTGGAGTTTGTGGTCTGATTGTTCCTTGGAATTATCCGCTATTAATGAGTGTATGGAAGCTCGCACCCGCTTTAGCAGCCGGCAATACGGTTGTTTATAAACCGTCTGAGGTTACACCAATTACTCCGAAAAGGCTATTTGAAATCTTTGAGGAAGTGGGCTTGCCAAAAGGAGTAGCCAATATGGTTATGGGAGCGGGTTCCGTTGTAGGAAATGAAATCGCCTCCCACCCTGAAGTAGACATGGTTTCTTTTACAGGTGGGACGAAAACTGGGAAGCATATCATGAAGACTGCGGCTGACACAATGAAAAAGGTTTCTCTGGAGTTAGGCGGGAAATCACCAAATATCATTTTTGCCGATGCTGATTTTGAAACCGCGGTTGATTATGCTTTATTTGGAATCTATGCTGGCGCAGGTCAGGTCTGTTCCTCAGGTTCAAGAATCCTAGTCGAAGAAAAGATATATGATCAATTTGTGGAACGTTTTGTCGAAAGGGCCAAGAAAATTCAAGTAGGCCCCGGAAATGATCCTACATCCGAGATGGGCCCGCTTGTAAGTGCGGAGCATCTTGCAAAGGTTCTCTCTTACATTGAAATTGGTAAGCAGGAAGGCGCAACGCTTGCATGCGGTGGAAATCGAATAGTTAAAGATGGACTAGAAAATGGTTACTTTGTTGAACCAACGGTATTCGTCGATGTGAAACAAGACATGAGAATTGTTCAAGAAGAAATATTTGGCCCAGTCGTTGTCATTCAGAAGTTCAAGGATGAAAGCGAAGCTATAAAGCTTGCAAATAATACTGTTTATGGGCTTGCAGGTGGTGTGTTTACCAATGATGGTGCAAAAGGTCTTCGGGTCATTAAAAAGCTTCGTGCCGGGATTACTTGGATTAATTCCTATCATCCTACTTATAATGAAGCACCATGGGGTGGCTATAAGCAAAGTGGAATTGGTCGCAGCCTTGGAACGTTTGGTCTTGAGGAATTCCAGGAAATTAAACAAATTAATATCAACTTACAGGTAGAGCCAATAGGCTGGTTTTCAAAATAGAAAAGCGTAAGCGCCGGTTTAACGAAGTACTCTAGCCGAAGGGCTGCTTGCGCTCGACAATTATTAAATTTCAAAATTTACTTTTTCAGGAGGAACAAAATCATGAGTATCGATTTAAAACAAGAATTGAAGAATAAGCAGGATCAAAATGTAAGTGAATACATTAATAAAGTTTTAAGTTTAATAGAAAAAGAGGAAATAAATCAAGAAGAAGCTGCTTGGATTACAAAGGAAACGGTCGAGGGCTTCCGCGAGAACGTAAATCCTGGGTTTCTGGCTTATCGTAAAACGGTAACAAAGGACGGTCAATTTGCTTCGGTGGAATGGTCAGATAATGGATCATGCTTTAAGGATGTAAATGGCAAGGAATATATTGATTGTCTTGGTGGCTTTGGTATTTATAATGTCGGACACCGAAATCCAAAAGTAGTAAAGGCAGTTACCGATCAATTGAAACGTCAGGCCCTTCATAGTCAAGATTTACTTGATCCGCTTCGAGCTATGCTGGCTAAAATTTTAGGTGAGATTACCCCAGGCGACTTGAAATATGCCTTTTTTACAAACAGTGGAACAGAAAGTGTTGAGGCTGCATTAAAGCTTGCTAAAATGTACAGTGAGCGGACGACTTTTATTTCGACAACTCGTGCTTTCCACGGGAAAAGCTTAGGATCGTTATCAGGAACGGCAAAAGGAATGTTCCGTAAACCTTTCCTTCCGTTAATTCCAGGCTTCCGCCATGTCCCATTCGGGGATATCGATATGATGAGAAAAACTTTTGAGGTATGTTCTTCAGTTGGAGAAGATGTGGCTGCCGTTATTCTTGAACCGATTCAAGGTGAAGGTGGAATCATTCTTCCTCCAGAAAACTACTTAAAAGAAGTTAGGGAGCTTTGTGATCAATACGGTTCCTTGTTGATATTTGATGAAGTGCAAACGGGTATGGGCCGGACTGGAAAAATGTTCGCAGCTGAATTGTATAACGTTGTTCCAGATATTATCTGTCTGGCAAAAGCATTTGGCGGCGGCGTCATGCCTGCTGGTGCTGTTGTGGCGACAGAAAATGTATTCAAGAGTTGGTTTGATAATCCGTTTATGCACACAACAACCTTCGGTGGCAATCCACTTGCGTGTGCCGCGGCGATTGCAACGATTGGAGTCTTGCTTGAAGAAAAATTACCAGAACGGGCAGCAGAGGTTGGTGAATACTTCCTTAAAGAGTTAAAAGAGGCTGCTAAAGGTCAAGAGGATAAGGTTCTTGAGATTCGAGGACAAGGACTGATGATTGGGATTGAATTCCATCAAGATGAAATCGGTTATGAGGTTTCAAAAGGGATGTTTGATCACGGTATTCTTGTTGCCGGAACATTGATTAACTCGAAGACCATTCGTATCGAGCCTGCTTTAACAATTAGTTATGAAGATGTAGATAGAGTGGTTAGTACATTTAAACAAGTGTTATCACAAGTGAAAAAATAACGCTAATTTTTTAGATAAATCAAAACTAGGGAGGAGCATGAAAAGTGGAAAAGAAATTTATTAAGCTCCAAACAGAGATACCTGGGCCGGTATCAAAGGATCTGTTGGAGCGGAGAAATAAATATGTACCAAAAGGAATCAGCAATAATTGCCATTCCTTTGTGAAAAAAGCAACAGGAGCCCTTGTCGAGGATGTAGATGGTAATTCGTATATTGATTTTGCTGGTGCGATTGGTACTTTAAACGTCGGGCATACGCATCCAAGAGTAGTAAGGGCGCTTCAAGAGCAGGCAAGTCAATTTATTCACACGTGCTTTAACGTCATGATGTACGAATCATATATTAATTTAGCTGAAAGACTTTGCAAGCTTGCTCCGGGAAATTTTGATAAACAGGCTGCTTTTTTTAACAGTGGTGCGGAAGCCGTTGAAAATGCAGTGAAAATTGCTAGGAAATATACGAAACGCCAAGGAATCGTCTCATTTACCCGTGGCTTCCATGGCCGAACGTTAATGACCATGACAATGACAAGTAAAGTAAAACCATATAAGTTCGGCTTCGGCCCATTTGCACCAGAGGTCTATAAGGCTCCATATCCATATGTATACAGACGCCCTGAAGGAATGACCGAACAGCAATATAGTGCGATGATCATTGAGCAATTTGAGCAGTTTTTACTAGCTGAAGTGGCTCCAGAGACGATAGCAGCTGTCGTGATGGAACCAGTTCAAGGGGAAGGTGGATTTATAGTGCCTGACACCGCCTTTGTTCAACGAGTAAGAGAAATTTGCAGTCAGCATGGAATTTTGTTTATTGCCGATGAAATTCAAACGGGATTTGCCCGAACTGGAAAGTATTTTGCGATTGAACATTTTGATGTCATTCCTGATTTAATTACGATTTCGAAATCTATGGGAGCGGGTGTGCCAATCAGTGGTGTGATTGGCAGGGCGGAAATTATGGATGCCGTTGACCCTGGAGAAATTGGTGGAACCTATTCAGGAAGTCCGCTCGGCTGCCGTGCAGCGTTGACTGTTTTAGATATCATTGAGAGTGAAAATCTCAATGATCGAGCAAGAATATTGGGAGACAGGGTAATTGAAAAAATGCAGTTTTTAGCGGGACGCTTCGAATGCGTTGGAGATGTTCGAGGCTTAGGTGCGATGTGCGCGATGGAAATTGTTAAGGACGGACAATCGAAAACTCCTGATAAGGAGACGGTTGGGAAAATTGTAAAAGCTGCAGCTGAACGGGGGCTTATGTTACTTAGTGCCGGGCTTTATGGTAACGTCATTCGCATTCTGATGCCGTTAACGATAACGGACGATCAGCTTGAAGAAGGATTGCAAATTCTTGAAGAAGCGTTTGAAGCAGTTTTGGTGAATGATTATGTCATATCTGGTGGGAGGTAATGAAATGGATAAAGTAGGGCAAAAATTTCAAATCTATCCTATGTATCTTAATGGAGAATGGGTTGGAAATGATTATGAAGTTTATACTGAAATCATAAATCCGGCAACAAAGGAAGTTGTCGGGGCTGTGCCACTGGGTGGTGCTTATGAAGCGAAGAAGGCTGTCGATGCTGCCCACAAGGCTTTCAAAACCTGGTCGAAAAAAACCGCGGAGGAGCGCTATAAACTCCTCATGAAATGGTACCAATTAATAGAAGAAAACAAACATGAAATTGCTAGGATCATGACGATAGAGCAAGGAAAACCATTAAATGAGGCTCTTGGAGAGGTCCAGTATGCGAATGGGTTTATCTCTTGGTATGCAGAAGAAGGCAAACGGATTTACGGTGAAACAATTCCAGCCTCTCACCCTAATAAAAGAATATTAGTTAGGAAAGAACCAGTTGGTGTGGTTGCAGCGATTACTCCGTGGAACTTCCCAGCAGCGATGATTACTAGAAAAGTAGCCCCAGCGCTTGCTGCAGGGTGTACGGCTGTGGTGAAACCAGCAAACCAAACCCCGCTTACGGCTTTGAAAATGGTGGAGCTTGCCCATGAAGCAGGGATTCCTTCCGGGGTGTTAAACGTGATTACCGGTAGATCGTCAGAAATTGGTGAAGTATGGCTGAAGGACCCGCGTGTGACGAAAATTACCTTTACTGGTTCGACAGAGGTTGGAAAAACGCTGATGCGTGGTGCTGCTGAAAATGTAAAAAAGGTATCGCTTGAGCTTGGAGGGAATGCCCCATTTATCGTTATGGATGATGCAAATTTAGCAAAAGCTGCTGTAGGACTTGTTCAATCGAAATTCCGCAACGCCGGTCAAACCTGTATTTGTACCAATCGAGTTTATGTGCAGGAGGGAATAGCTGCCCAATTCATTAAACTTTTCCAAGCAGAATTAGAAAAGCTTAAGGTCGGCAACGGATTGGAAGAGGGAACGGATATCGGTCCTTTAATCGATAAAGCTGCATATAAAAAAGTAGAGGGGCTTGTCACTGATGCGCTGAAAAAGGGTGGAAAGGTCGCTTATAGCGGGCTCAAACCTGCTGAAGAAAACGGCTATTTCTATGCCCCTACGATATTGACTGATATTAACGATGATATGGAATGTATGAAGGATGAAATCTTTGGGCCACTGGCTCCAATCTCGATCTTCAAAACGGAAGAGGAAGTCATTGAACGGGCCAACGATTCTTGTTATGGGTTGGCAGCGTATGTTTATACAGAAAACTTAAATCGTTCCTTTAGAATCACAGAGCAGCTTGAGTACGGAATTATTGGACTTAATGACGCTTTGCCTTCAGCTGTTCAAGTTCCATTCGGCGGCTATAAAGAAAGCGGCCTCGGTCGTGAAGGCGGTCATTACGGGATCGAAGAGTTTTTAGAAGTGAAATATATATCCATTGGTTTGGATTAATAGCATTCGCTTTTAACTCGCCCTGTTTGGCAGTATTCATTGCGCGAAAGCGATGAAACGTTCAGGCCTTTGGGAACCACGCCTTACACAAAAAAGGATAAAAATCACCAAAATTGCAAAAAACGCCTTCAAAAGTCATTTTTGAGGGCGTTTTTTTGACGTTTCGCTCTAAAATGACCTCAAAAGTGAAAAATGGAGATTCGCTTTATTTCTACAATGGAAATTCAAGTAAAATAGCATTGTTTTTTTTCGAATCCTTGCGGGTAACCATTTTTTATTTTTGTTGCATTTTACCAATATAATAAAAAAGCATAAAAAGTATGTTCCTTTCTTTATAGAAAAGATTGTCAAACATCATTGAAATATATGCCACGATCTGTGAGAACTTCTATTTGAATAGTTCATATTTAGCTATATTAATATATTTTTGTCGAAATATGGAATTATTGACAATTAAAAACAGCCATAATATAATCTGAATTAACTTAAAACTTTCAAAAACAATCATAAATCACCAATAACGTTCAAATAAACCTTCAAAAATAATCATTGAAATGATTTTATTTTCAAAGAGATGAAAACGGTAACAGAGGGGTTTATACCTAATAATCTAGTAGAAAGGATTTATAGATCTATTTGTACAACCTAAAAATTTTTTTAAGGAGGTGATGTAATTAAAACTGAAAGCGATAACAAATTTAACTTTTTTTAAGTAATCTTTAAGTTTATAAAAACTAGGGGGATCATAATGAGAAAAAATGTAAAAATGCTATTATTACTAGTTTTAATGTTTGTAATGGTTGTGATGACTGCGTGTACTAGTGCTAGTGAATCATCAAGTGAATCTACGAAAGATAACAAGGAGCAAAAAGGTGACAAAAAGTTAACAATTGGATTAACTGTGGGTACTTTGGCCAATCCTTTCTTTGTTGCCATGTCAAAAGGAGTTGAAGAAGCAGGGAAAAAATTAGGTGCAGATGTTTTTGTTGAAAGTGCTGAATATGATCTCGCAAAACAAACTTCTCAAATTGAAAACTTCATTACAAAAAAAGTAGATGTTATTTTATTAAATGCTGTTGATACAAAAGGAATTGCAGCAGCTGTTCAACAGGCAAAAGACGCTGGTATTCCTGTAATCGCTGTAGATACGAATGCTGATGGTGGTGTCGATGCTACTGTTACATCGGATAACTATCAAGCTGGTAAACTAGCTGGAGAATATGTCATTGAACAATTAGGTGGAAAAGGAAACATTGCTATTATTGATGGACCACCTGTTTCAGCAGTAACAGACCGTATTAAAGGGTTTGAGGATGCTATTAAAGATTCTAAAATTAAAATAGTAGCGAAGCAAAACGGCGAAGGAAATCGTGAAAAGGCATTAACCGTTATGGAAAGTATTTTACAAGCGAATCCATCAGGCTCTATTGACGCCGTATTTGCGATCAATGACCCTGAAGCAATCGGTGTTGAAATTGCTCAAGAGCAAGCTGATCGTAAAGATGAATTTTTCATTGTGGGTGTAGATGGTGCTCCTGAAGTGACAGAAGCGATGGCAAAAAAGGGAAGTACTATTAAGGCAACTTCCGCGCAATCACCAAGCGATATGGTGAAAAAGGCTGTTGAAATTGGAATGAAAGTGAAAAATGGTGAAGATGTAGAAGATCTTATTAAAGTTCCGGTTAAACTTGTTACTCAAGATAAATTAGATTCTTACCAAGGGTGGTAAGCCTCCTCTAATCAAAAGGGCTGATAAGGAAAGACCCCTTATTCAGCCTTTTTATAAAATTAAAAAAAGGGGTGAGATAAAAGTATGGCTGTTACAGAAAGGTTATTGAAGGTTCAGCATGGTCATAAAAATCCAGTGTTAAATATGGAGGGAATTGGTAAAACGTTCTCAGGTGTAACCGTATTAAACAATGTGAAAATTGAACTTTATCCAGGTGAAGTACATGCCTTAATGGGTGAGAATGGAGCCGGAAAGTCAACTTTTATGAAAATATTAGCAGGGATCTATACACCTGATAATAATGGTGGAAAGATCTATTTTAAAGGTCAGCCAACTTTGTGGAAGGATCCTGTTGATGCAAGGAACAAAGGAATAAATGTTATTCATCAGGAGTTAAGCCTTTCTCCCAATTTGACGATTAGTGAAAATATCTTAATGGGTTCAACCTTTCCGAGAAATCGGTTAGGGATGGTTAAGTGGGGAGAGGTGCATAAAAGTGCACAAAAGGTGTTGGATTCAATGGGTTCTAATCTTGACCCACGCCAATTGGTTTCAACCCTAAGCGTTGCTCAACAACAAATGGTGGAGATCGCCCGAGCATTATCCTTTAAGGCAGAGGTTCTTATCATGGATGAACCAACAGCCTCTTTAACAGATAAAGAAATTATGAAACTATTTGATATTATTGAGGATTTAAAAAAACAGGGTGTTGCCATCGTTTATATTTCTCATAGAATGGAAGAAATCTTTACAATTGCTAATAGATTTACTGTCTTACGTGACGGTGAGTGGATTGCAAGTGGCCCCATTGAAGAGACAAACCCTGATCATCTTGTGAAGCTTATGGTAGGTCGTGATTTAAAAGATTTGTTTAATCGAGATAAGTCTTCTGATCCTAAAAAACTTTCAAAAAGCAGTTCCCCTGTTCTAGAACTGAGAAATGTTTCAGATAACACCATTGTTAAAAACGTTTCGTTAAAAATTTATCCAGGTGAAATTATTGGTTTAGCAGGGCTTGTAGGTGCGGGGAGAACAGAGTTAGTTAGGGCTCTATTTGGTGCATCTGAGTTAGTAAGTGGCGAAATATTTGTAGACGGAAAGTCTGTTAAAATACAATCCCCTATAGATGCAATGGCTAATGGGATTGCACATGTACCTGAAAGCAGGAAAGAGCAAGGATTATTTTTATCTATGTCTGTAAAAGAGAATATTTTAATGGCAGAGTTGAAAAAGCATACGAAGGCTGGAATTGTTAGTTGGAAAGAAGTGAATGCTACCGCTGATCGTTATATAAAAGAACTAAACATAAAAATTGCCTCACCGGAACAGCAGGTATCGAACTTAAGTGGAGGTAATCAACAAAAAGTTGTGATCGCTAGATGGCTGTCCATCGGACCTAAAGTATTACTGCTTGATGAACCCACGAGAGGTGTGGATATTGGGGCAAAGACTGAAATACATAAAATTGTTTCGAAGCTTGCCGAAAATGGCTTGGCAGTTTTAATGATTTCATCTGAGCTTCCTGAAGTATTAGGTGTTAGTGATCGAATCCTCGTCATGTGCGAAGGAAGGTTAACAGGAGAACTATTGAGAGAAGAAGCCACACAGGAAAAAATTATGTACTTAGCTACTAGGGGGGAGTAAAGAAAATGAGGGGAAATACTCAAACAATATCACAAAGAGAAAGCCTTCATGTTGGGAAGGTCCTTCACGGATTATGGAATCGATTGGGTATGATCATGATTTTAATCTTATTATGCGTTGTCCTTTCTTTTACCGCGCCTAATTTCTTAGAAACGGCCAATATGTTAAATGTATTAAAGCAAGTTTCCATCATTGCTGTGCTAGCTGCTGGAATGACAATTGTGATATTAACTGGTGGAATTGATTTGTCGGTCGGGTCAACAGTTGCTTTATCCGGCGTTATTTCAGTTATGGTCTCTTCAGCAGGAGTTAACCCCGTTATTGCCATGATATCAGGTGTGGCTGTAGGGTATGCAGTAGGACTAATAAATGGATTTTTCACTGCTAAAACAAAATTACCAGCATTTATTGTTACATTAGGTAGTTTCACCTATGTTCGAGGTCTTGCTTATGTCATTAGTGGTGGTTATCCGATTGTTTTACAAAATGAAACGTTCAAATTCATTGGCGGCGGAGCTATCTTCGGAATACCAACTCCTATCTATATCATGTTTTTTGTTTATATCGTTATGTTTTATGTTTTAAAGTATACCATGTTTGGCCGCCATATTTATGCCATTGGTGGCAATGAAGAAGCAGCACGATTAACAGGGATTAAGGTTGAGAAGTCATTAATTAATGTGTATTCCATCAGTGGATTATTAGCAGGTTTAGGTGGGGTCGTTTTAGCTGGCAGGTTGTATTCTGGTCAACCAACTGCAGGACAAATGTATGAGTTAGATGCAATTGCCGCGGTTATTTTGGGTGGAACTAGTCTAACAGGTGGTAAAGGAAAGATACAAGCAACGATCATTGGGGTATTAATTATGGGCGTTATTAGTAATGGCTTAACTCTAATGGACGTTAACTATTATTGGCAGCTTGTTGTCAAAGGTGGAGTAATTGTTGCCGCGGTATTATTAGACCGCTTACGTGGAAATAGTGCAGCTTAATGGAATTCAACAGATGTATTTAATAATGTAGAGTACAAGAGTAATAAAGGTAAAAAAAGATAAAATATCTTTCCATTAAGTGTATTTTTTCATTGGAAGTAAGACATTTTAAAGGCTGTCGAATGATCGACAGCCTTCATTCTCCATGCAATTTTGCGATCAAAAAGGGGGTATTTGATGAAGTACTTGCTTGGAATAGATCTTGGAACATCTAGTGTGAAGACATGCCTGATTGACTATACTGGAACAGAGTGTTTTTCAGATAGTGAGGTATATAGCATAAATACTCCAGCAAGAAATTGGGCAGAACAAGATCCTGAAGAATGGTGGAGAGCTACAAAGAAGACCATACAGCATTGTTTACAAAAAGTGGGGAGATATGAGGTTGAAATTACTGGAATTGGTTTTTCTGGACAAATGCATGGTTTAGTAATACTTGATAAAGACAAACAAGTAATAAGACCAGCGATCATTTGGTGTGACCAAAGAAGTCAGCAGCAAATCCACTCCATACATAATAAAATAAATAAGGAAGAAGTAGAAAGGCAAACACTGAATTCACTTTCTCCTGGTTTTTTACTGCCTTCTTTAATGTGGATAAAAGAACATGAACCTTTTAATTATGAAAAAATAGATAAAGTGGTTTTACCTAAAGATTATATACGTTACAGAATAACTGGTGAGATTGGTACAGATTCAACAGATGCTTGTGGAACATTAATATTTAATATAGAAAGAAGAGAATGGGCTGAAGATCTAATTAAAAAGTTAGGGATAAATAGGAACCTTTTTCCACTATGCCGTGAGCCATACGAGATCGCGGGTTACGTAACTCGAATTGCAGCCGATGAAACTGGATTGAAATTAGCAACCCCTGTCGTATATGGTGGAGGGGATCAGCCGATGCAGGCTGTTGGGAATGGCATCCTTTCTTCGGGGACAATTTCCTGTACGATTGGAACAGGAGGACAGTTATTTTCACCTGTAAATCAACCAGTTCATGACAGACTATATCGAACAAATACATTCTGTCATGTGAAAAACTGGTACATATTAGGTGCTAATTTAAGTGCAGGACTATCATTAAAATGGTTAATGGAAAATATTTTATATATCGCAGACTTTACTAAGTTAAACAAAGAAACTAGTAAGATTCCATCAGGAAGTGAAAAGTTACTCTTCCTACCATATTTAAATGGAGACAGAACACCCCATATGGATGCTAATGCTAAAGGGATGTTTTTTGGACTTCAATTAAAGCACAATCGTTACCACATGTTGAGAGCGGTGATGGAAGGTGTTGCTTTTTCATTGCGTGATTCATTAGAGATTTTTAATGAACTGCAAATACCTGTTGAGCAGGTTATCGCTTCAGGTGGATTTATCCAAAGTGATTTATGGATGCAAATTGTAGCAGACGTTTTTCAAAAAAGTATATGTACTACCTTGACGAAGGAACATGCCTGTAAAGGAGCAGCAATTATGGCAGCTGTAGGTACAAAAGTCTTCAATTCAATGGAAGAAGCTGTAAGTGAAATGGTAAAAAAGAGTGATAGACTAGTAGAGCCAAATGAAAAGAATGGATATGTATATAATGAGCAATATGAGCTATTTAAATCTCTCTATATACAAAATAGGGAACTGTTTATGATCTAGATCTAGATCTAGATACTTTGTATTCTAAATTAATAGAAGCGGTAAGAATGGAGAGTGGAAAATAAATGAATAGAACATCCCGCTCAGTTATGTGTGTTGGAGAGCTGTTAATCGATTTTTTCTGTACAGATATTGATGTTAATTTAAAAGAAGGTGATCATTTCCTAAAGAAGGCTGGAGGTGCCCCAGCGAATGTAGCAGCTGCAATTTCAAGGCTAGGTGGGGTGGCGAGTCTTATTGGGAAAGTAGGAAATGACCCATTTGGATCATTCTTGATAGAAACTTTAAACGAGGTGGGTGTAGATACATCGATGGTTGTTACCGATGATTTAGCACCAACAACCTTAGCATTTGTTTCTCTCCAAGCAGACGGTGAAAGGGATTTTGTATTCAATAGAGGAGCAGATCAACATCTAACAGACGAAAACTTAAATTTAGATAGACTAAGTAGAGCAAAAATACTACACTTTGGATCCGCAACAGCGTTACTTGATAACCCTTTTAAAACAACCTACTTTAATGCAATGAACTTTGCGCAAAATAGTGGAATATTCCTATCATTTGACCCTAATTTCCGTAAGGATTTATGGAAAAATAGAATAGAAGAATTTATTAGTTTAGCTAGAAAAGGTATATCCATGGCTGATTTTGTAAAAGTAAGTGAAGAGGAGCTTGAACTTATCACAGGAAAAATGGATAGGTATGAAGGAATAGAGAAGCTCCATCATTTGGGAGCGAAAATTGTGGCTGTGACTCTTGGAAGTGAAGGAACTCTTCTTTCAAATGGAAATGATGTGGGTGTAATAAACAGTATAGAAATAAATTCAATTGACTCTACCGGTGCTGGTGATGCATTTGTCGGTGCTGCTTTATATCAGTTTGCAAACTTGGAGTCCATTAATACAATTCTTAATGATTTTAGTAAACTGAAAGAGATCATTCTATTTGCAAATAAAGTAGGGGCACTTGTATGTACAAGGGTAGGAGCGATATCTTCCTTACCAAACGAAGAGGATATATTAAAAATTTAGTCATTTTTACTCATGCAGTAAGTTTAAAGAGTCTGATTACAAGAATAAGATAGAGTCATTCTTAAAGCAGTGACATTTATATTCAGCAAAGAAAGGAATCGTGGCATGATCTGCCGTGGTTCCTTTTTAAATGAAGGCTGAGAAATAAAAAAATGCCGTGCCGATTTAGTTGGTTTTTTTTACTATTTTTTTATAACGGTAATCCATTATTAACCCCTAAATTTATACGATATAAAAGTTTTTTATATGTGGTTATAATTTTATATCATTTTATTTATTTCAATAATTACATTATTCTTAGACATATAAATACTTCTCTAATGAGAAACAGAATCATGGGGGATATTGTGCATGGAAATACAGAAAACCCAAAAAAATTCTTGTCGATACTTTCATGGTCCAAATCTTGGCTATAAAATGGAAAATTTGGGTTATGTAAATGGTTCCATAAAACATTTTTTGTATTGGGATGGAAAATGAAGTCGTTAGTTTCTTTCACTGTCAACTAGTTATATGTAAGATCCAGAAACTTAATTATTAGAAGACTAAGAGCCTTTATAGTGTGTGTCAATTAAAGCTATCTCGTAGAAGATGGTGCCAGTAGTTAAATAGGGGAGTATATTATGGAAGCAAAATATTGTAAAGAATCACGAGTTATAAGAACAAGTCGTGTATTTCCAAATGACGTAAACAATCACCATACATTATTTGGAGGAAAATTAATGAGTGATGTGGACCAGGTAGCTTCTATTTCTGCGGCTCGCCATAGTCGCAGGGAATGTGTAACTGCTTCAACCGATTCAGTTGACTTCTTATATCCTGTTCGTACAACAGATTCGGTTTGTTTTGAATCATATGTGACATGGACAGGGACGTCGTCTATGGAGATTTTTGTGAAAATTATTGCTGAAGATTTAAAAAGTGGTGAACGTACAATTGCAGCAACAGCTCTATTAACATTTGTCGCACTTGATGAACATAAACGTCCAACACATGTTCCACAGGTTATTCCGGAAACAGAAGAAGAGAAAAAATTGCATGAGACCGCACCAGAGCGAGCAAGAGTTCGCAAAGAAAGAAAACAAAAGAGCAAAAAATTAGCTGCTTTTTTAACAACAAATTATCCTTAAGGTCAACAAAGCTTATGTTAATTTAGTTAACGAATAGTATATTTTTCTCTTCTTATAACAGAAAAACTTCACTAAACAACGGTTCAGTGAAGTTTTTTCGTCATTGAGACTATGCAAGGACTCTCTCAAGTATATCAATGTCTAACCTGTTTCCATCCAATAAGGATCCATCTGCTGCCTCCCCGGCCACTTCCCCTAAGCCCTCGTCTTCGATGAATTGAGCCAGCATCGAACGAACGGCTTCATCATCATCTATTATATGAAAAAGTAACAAATCAGCCTTTCTCCATTAAATGATTGGCCGATAAACGGATAGTGAAAATGGACCCTGTTCCTTCTAATCTATTCTGCACTGTAATATCACCTTCAAGTTGTTCAACTATCTCCTTTACAAAGGATAATCCCATTCCCGTTGATGGATTTCCGGAATAATCATATTTAGTGGTAAACCCGGGCTTGAAAATTAAATTTTTATGTTTCTGGATAAAACCAGGGCCATTATCTTTGATCTGGAATTTAACCAAATGGTTTTCCCTTTCAATACTAATGGTAATCTTGCCCGTTTTATCGATGGCTTCTACGGCGTTAGTGACGATATTATTGATAATCGATAAAAGGGTAAAAACATGGTAAGGGGGATGAGCTCCTGTAATGGAATATTCAACTTGAATATTTTTTCCAAGGATACTGGCATATTTTTCATTTGTTCGTTTGGTAATGGAAACTAGTTCAACCAGGTTCATATAATCTGTAAAACTTTCATCAGAAATAAGTTTTGAAAGTCCCGCATAAATACGTTGGTTATCTTTTTTTATTTCATGGACTTCGCCGGCTATTGTCAATGCCTGCCTGCCGAGGTCCTTGACTGTATGGGCAGTCGTCCCTTCGATTTGCAAAACATTTAAGCATTTGTATAGATCATATGATTTTTTTGTGATGTTTTCAGCATCTAGCAATGTTTTTTTTAAATGAATTGATTCCTCGTATAAATTGGAAATGAGCATGAGCATATGCTCATTTTGTTTTCTTATATGTTTTTCCCTTGCCTGTGCCTCATATAACTGCATGATCGTGAAAAAGCTGACAACCAGAAAGCTATGTGAAATCGCCATAATCAGAATTTCGCTAAGTGCTGCCAATTTAATCGTTATTCCCAATACAAAATATTGCATCAGTATCTCTGTCAAATCCGACAATATTTCGATGGTGATGCCAATCAATCCAATTAAAATAGGACGGTGATAAAATCGGTTTACTTTTGCCAAATAAAATAAACAAGCATAGGCAAAATAAAAGAAAAAACTAGGAAAATTAGCTTCAAAAGAGGAAGTCAAATTCATATTACCTTGGTTGATGAATTCTAGTAAAATGCGAAAGACCACAACTTGTATAGCTGTCAATAAACCAGACAAAATAGCAGGAATTTTTCGGAACAATAACAAAAAGAATAAAAATATTGGTACACCAAAACTGACCCGGAACGTTTCATTAATCGGATAGAAATTTAATTCACCCGCCAAAGGGACTGTTATCATCATCAAAACCAGAATGAATAGGTCTTTTTTTACTAAAGGACTGATGTTCAAGCAGATCACTTCCTAATTTTTCTGAAAATTAGTATACAGATAGATTGGCCACAATACAATGCAAACTTTATTATTAGATACTCCAATTTTGTTCGAGTAAAAAATTAAACGAAAGATAAAAAAATTTCTGTAGGTTTTTGTTATCTTTTGTAGTTCTAATTATAGAATCAATAATATCATTTCATCGGAAAATAGAAAGCGTTTTCTTTTGAGCGTGAAATGTTTTCCCTAAAAAAGAATTTAGAAAGAGAGGGTTGGAAGCGTTGATTCACATGATTAAAAAAAAGGAAAAAGATCAAATCGGGAACCAAAAGCAGGATTGGTTGGATGAATGGGTGGATCATTATCGTTCCTATGGTACAGAAGGACGATGTGCAAGCTACATTCCTGCTTTGGGAAAGGCAAACCCGTCACAATTAGGTATTTGTATCGTAGGATCAAATGGACTAGTGGTCAAGTCGGGTGATTGGCAAGTCCCTTTCACATTACAGAGTATCTCAAAAGTGATCAGCTTTATAGCGGCATGTGTAAGTCGCGGAATTCCTTATGTGTTAGATCGGGTCGATGTGGAACCAACTGGAGATGCCTTTAACTCCATTATCCGCCTTGAAATGCATAAACCAGGTAAGCCGTTTAATCCCATGATCAATGCAGGAGCAATTACCATCGCATCACTGCTTCCGGGAGAATCATCAAAAAATAAATTGGAGTTTCTTTACAAATTTATCGAAAAAATGATAGGGAAACGTCCGAACATCAATGCGGAGGTTTTTCAGTCAGAATGGCAGACTGCCAATCGAAATAGAGCAATAGCCTATTATTTAAAAGAGACAGGTTTTTTAGAATCAGAGGTGGATGAAGCTTTAGAAGTTTATCTGAAGGTGTGTTCCTTAGAAGTAAATACGGAAGATATAGCCCTGATTGGAATGATTCTTGCTCATGATGGATATCACCCAATTCAAAAACAACAAGTACTGCCTGTTGAAGTGGCCAGACTTTCCAAAGCCTTAATGCTTACCTGTGGAATGTACAATGCTTCAGGCAAATTTGCCGCATTTGTAGGAGTACCAGCCAAAAGCGGGGTATCGGGAGGTATTTTAGCAACAGTTCCCCCAAGTATGAAAAGAGAACTGCCTTTTCAAGATGGATGTGGAATTGGTATTTATGGACCAGCTATTGATCAGTATGGCAATAGCCTGACGGGTGTTAAGCTATTGAAACATCTATCGCAAGAATGGAATCTGTGTATTTTCTAAAAACATTCTTATCAGAAAGATGTAATCGTCGAATTGTATAAAAATACGAATGTTCATGGAAGATTTCATTGGACATTTGAAAAATTTATACGAAACTAAGAAAACGATGCAATAAAACTTTTATTATTTAAATTATGGGGTGATATTAATGGCATTAACAAATACTGTAGAAAACCTAGCTGAAGAACAGAAAAAAGAAAAGGAATCTCTAGATTTATTTCTTTCTACACAAACGGTCATAAAAGAGGCGTTGGATAAATTAGGTTATTCAAATAATGAATTTGAATTATTCAAAGAACCTCTCCGAATGCTCACTGTCCGCATACCTGTAAAAATGGATGATGGTTCGATCAAAGTGTTTACCGGTTATCGTTCCCAACATAATGATGCAGTAGGTCCGACAAAAGGAGGCATCCGCTTTCACCCAGAAGTGAACGAAGAAGAGGTAAAAGCCTTGTCTATTTGGATGAGTTTAAAGTGCGGCATTGCGAACCTCCCTTTCGGAGGTGGAAAAGGCGGCATTAAGTGTGACCCGAGAATAATGTCGTTTGCAGAACTGGAAAGATTGAGTCGTGGTTATGTTCGTGCCATCAGCCAAATTGTCGGGCCTACAAAAGATATACCGGCACCCGATGTATATACAAACTCTCAAATCATGGCTTGGATGATGGATGAGTATAGCCGCCTTCGTGAATTCGATTCTCCAGGATTCATTACGGGCAAGCCCCTTGTTTTAGGGGGGTCAAATGGACGTGAAACGGCAACCGCCCGGGGTGTAACCATTTGTATTGAAGAAGCGGTAAAGAAAAAAAACATTGAATTGCAAGGTGCCCGCATAGTGATTCAAGGTTTTGGGAATGCAGGAAGCTTTTTGGCCAAATTCATGCATGATGCTGGAGCAAAAGTGATTGGTATTTCGGATGCATATGGTGCTCTTTATGATCCACAAGGGCTTAATATTGATTACCTGCTCGATCGACGCGATAGTTTTGGTACAGTAACAACTTTATTTAACAATGTTATCACGAATCAAGAATTACTGGAAAAAGAATGTGACATTCTGGTGCCGGCTGCCATTTCCAACCAAATTACAGCACAAAACGCTAATCGTATTAAAGCTTCCATCGTAGTGGAGGCAGCTAACGGGCCAACAACCCTTGAAGCAACCAAAATTTTGGATGAAAGAGGAATCCTCCTTGTTCCGGATATATTGGCAAGTGCAGGTGGTGTCACCGTATCTTACTTTGAATGGGTTCAGAACAATCAAGGATTTTATTGGTCAGAGGAAGAGGTGGCTGAAAAATTACGAAAAGTAATGGTCGATTCTTTTGAAAATATTTATCAAACAACACATGACCATCAAGTTAATATGCGCCTAGCAGCGTATATGGTTGGTATAAGAAAACTGGCTGAAGCCTCACATTTCCGGGGCTGGATCTAAAATGCGAGATTTTTTACAATTATATGGAAGAAGGAGATTTTCTTGTGGATTATCACTGTCCATTCAAAAAACAATCTAAACATGTTTGAGTTTGACACTGAAGAAGAAGCAAAAGAAGCTTTCGAAAAAATGAAGGGCTCTAAAATTCTTACTGAGATCCTTTAAATGTCGAAGATCCACTAGCGGGTCTAGATATTCAACGTAAGACAAGTTTTGTAGACTATATTAAAGGGAACAAATCAATGAGCCCCAAATTGGTTAGGTTAGAGGGTCATCTCACATGCCCATTAAGCTAACAAAATGGGGTCTTTTTTTCAATGGTTTCTTTCCACAGCGAAAAAAGAAACATTTTCTTCCGCTGCATAAGCATCCATGTCTATACGGAGATCAGCTAACGCTGCAAATGATGCTGATGCAATAAACCCTGTTAAAAAATGATCTTTTATTAAGATTCCAGCAGCAGGTGGCACCATCGCCGGCACTGACCTACTTCGATTCGAACCATTTCTATCAAACTGATGTCCTAATTACTTCAATATAAACTACTAAATTTTAAAAAGGGGTGGTAAAATGCAACAATTACTACAAAATATGGTTAGTGTAACAAATGATTTCCTTTGGTCAAAATTATTAATTATTATGCTTGTTTCTTGCGGGATTTATTTCACATTTAAAACGAAATTTGTACAATTCCGCATGTTAAAGGAAATGGTCCGTGTTTTAATGGAAGGGAAAACTGGCTCTAAAGACAGCATTTCCCCATTTCAAGCGTTCTGTATCGGTATGGCCGCTCGGGTTGGAACAGGTAATATCACAGGAATTGCGATTGCGATTGCATTAGGCGGTCCTGGAGCGGTATTCTGGATGTGGATTATTGCTATTATTAGCTCAGCATCCAGCTTTATCGAAAGTACGTTAGCGCAAGTATATAAAGTAAAAGATAAAAATGGTTTCCGCGGCGGCCCATCCTATTATATGGAAAAAGGATTAAACAAACGTTGGATGGGAGTATTATTCTCCATTTTAATTACGCTTGCTTTCGGTCTTGTATTCAATTCTGTACAATCAAATACCGTTACAATTGCTTTTGAGAACTCATTCGGTACAGATCGTTTAACTGTAGGGATTATCATGGCACTTGCTTTCGCTGCGATTATCTTTGGCGGTGTGACGCGTATTGCAAAAATGGCTGAATACAAGGTAATGATTCTAGCTGTGTTATACATCGGTGTTGCATTATTTGTTGTAGCTACGAACATAACAAAAATGCCGGAAATTCTTTCTCTTATTGTTCAAAACGCATTTGGCTTTAAACAAATAGCAGGCGGTTCAATCGGCGCAGCGCTCATGAATGGAGTTAAACGTGGTTTATTCTCGAATGAAGCTGGTATGGGGAGTGCGCCAAACGTTGCCGCAACAGCAACAACAAGTCATCCGGTGAAACAAGGACTTATTCAAGCATTTGGCGTATTAACGGATACACTGGTCGTCTGTACAAGCACAGCATTTATTATTTTGCTTTCTGATGCTTACAAACAACCAGGGCTAAGTGGTATTGCCCTTACACAAGCAGCATTAAGTGAACACATCGGTTCCTGGGCATCAGGCTGTCTTGCTATCTTTGTTTTCCTATTTGGATTCGGTGCGTTAATTGGTAACTATTATTATGGGGAAACAAATATTCGATTTTTACACAAAAGTAAAGTATGGGTGATACTATACCGAATAAGCGTGTTAGCCATGATTGTATTCGGTTCCATTGCAAAGGTCCAGTTTGTATGGGATTTAGCGGATTTATTTATGGGCTTTATGGTTATCATAAACTTGATTGCTATTACATTACTAGCAAAAATAGCCTTTGCTACTTTAACGGATTACATGAAACAGAAAAAAGCTGGTAAAGATCCTGTCTTTTATAAAGATTGTATTAAAAATCATGAAGGCATTGAATGTTGGGAGCACACTCCAGCTACTTCAAGTTCAAAAAAGGAAAAAGCGATGTAAATAATACAAAAAGATGTTCAGATACAGAACACGGGCCAACAAGCTTATCATCGATGGAAAACGGGAGAGATGACAGCTGTGAAGGCGAGAAAAATAACATTATATAATAGAAGGAACTCGTAAAAAAAAGTTGCCTTTGCTCAACGAGAGCAAAGGCTTTTATTAATTGGGAATACTTTATCATAATCACCAGCTTTATATATTTATATATCTTAATGTCTACTAACGTGTATTCAAAATTCTAAAACGGAGTTCCTTTTAGTAAAAATGAAATCTTGCTTTGAGTAATAATTTAGATTCACATGGAGAAAATAAGAAGGAAAAATCAATCACCAATAGGAGGAAAAAACAATGACAATGGTACAAGACATTATGACAAAGGATGTTAAGGTGTGTGCATCACATGACTCTGTGACAGTAGCCGCAAAAATAATGCGTGATATCAACTGTGGTTCTGTTCCAGTTTGTGAAGGTAGAAAAGTTGTTGGAATGATTACAGATCGTGATATTGTATTGAATTGTGTAGCTGATGGGAAAGACTGCAATTCCGTTCATTGCCATGATTGTATGACTTCGGATGTAATCACTTGCTCGCCTGATACAGATGTACATGAATGTGCTCGTATGATGGCAGACCATCAAATCCGTCGCATTCCAGTTGTACAAAATGGTGAAATGATTGGTATTTGTGCTATTGGTGATCTATCAACAGTCAACATTCATGTAAACGAAGCTGGAGAAGCATTAAGTCATATTTCTGAACAGATTCAATAGGAATGTTAGTTACATCCATTCCACCTGTAAAAAGCTATTAAAGAAAAACCAAAACAAGACAATAATTGGGATAAACCTAAAAGTACTTAAAAATGGTTTATTCCTTTTTTCTTTAATAACTTTTAAATTACCAATACAATTTTGTTAACAATATTGACAGAAAAGAGTAACTATCTTATTATTCTAATTGTTAACCTATTG
This sequence comes from Neobacillus sp. C211, assembly GCF_051842875.1. Lineage (NCBI taxonomy): Bacteria > Bacillati > Bacillota > Bacilli > Caryophanales > Bacillaceae > Neobacillus > Neobacillus sp. C211. The sequence continues at coordinate 61,982 of NZ_JBPXRO010000015.1, read as the reverse complement.
TTGATTTTGGTTTACAATTAGTATTACCCAGGTTGGGAGGTAGAAGATATGCAAGAGGGAAAGTATTATAGCATTAGAATGAGAGCTTCCAAGAATGGACCTCATGAACATGGAGGAAAGCATATATCCGGTGGAGAACTACTTTCAACATATAGCAATATGAAACATGGAGTGAATGCTTTATTGGAAAAGGGCTTAACTCATTCAAGAGGAAACCCAGATTTTATGCAGATTCAGTTTGAATCTATTAACGAGCCTATAAAACTAGTTAAGCCATTACAAATTGCGACAAATGAAGTGGAATCAGTAGATGAAGGGCAATCATTCGCCAGGAGACTTTTGGAGAGAGAGGGGATCCCAAGAAAGAGCATTGAAAAAGCGTATCAACTGATGACTGAATATTCAGTAATCAGGGGTGCTATTTTGATTGATATTCATTCAGGTGAACGAATTGATGAACGGAAAGAAAAGGGCTTGCGTGTTTCCAGAATGGACTGGTTGGACACGAATTTTGAAAAATGGGCTGACTACTATAAGATGCCTAAGAATTCCAGAGTGAGGGAGGCACTTGTACTTGCAACAAAGGTGAATGAGCATCCAGCTACTGTCGCAGAATTATGTTGGTCAGATGATCCTGAGTACATAACAGGCTATGTAGCTAGTAAAAAGATAGGCTATCAACGCATTACAAAATTAAAAAAATACGGAGATGAACACGGCTGTCGAATCTTCTTTGTGGATGGCTTAAGCGATCTTCATTCATACATACACTACCTAGAAAAACAGCCAATTTTTATTCAATGGGAGGAAGAGAATGACACAAGAGCTAATTGAAAAAAGTAAAAAGTATCTTTGGCTGCCTTTCACTCAAATGAAAGATTATGATGAAAATCCTTTCATTATTGAGAGTGGAAACGGAATTAAAGTAAAAGACATTTATGGTAAGGAATATTATGATGGATTTTCTGCTTTGTGGCTCAATATACATGGCCACCGAAAAAAAGAATTGGATCAAGCGATTAAGAAACAACTTGAAAAAATAGCCCACTCTACATTGTTGGGGATGACAAATGTTCCAGCAACAGAGCTTGCTGAAAAACTAATTGAAATAAGTCCTGAAAAGTTAACACGTGTCTTTTATTCAGATAGTGGAGCAGAAGCGATGGAAATTGCTCTTAAGATAGCGTTTCAATATTGGATGAATATTGGTAGGCCAGAGAAACAAAAATTTATAGCGATGCAAAATGGCTATCATGGCGATACGATTGGGGCCGTTAGTGTTGGTTCAATCGAGCTTTACCATCAAGTGTACGGCCCATTAATGTTTGAGAGCTTTAAAGCACCAATTCCTAACACATATCACTCTAAGAGTGGTGATCCTGTACAGTGCCGCGATGAATGTTTAGATATACTTGAACAGCTCCTGATTGAAAATCACCAAGAAATAGCTGCACTTACTATTGAATCAATGGTCCAAGGAGCCGGAGGTATGATTGTGATGCCAGAAGGATTTTTGGCAGGTGTACGTAAGCTTTGTACAAAATATGATGTTTTAATGATTGTTGATGAAGTAGCAGCGGGATTTGGACGTACGGGGAAAATGTTTGCCTGTGAACACGAAGGTGTTCAACCAGACATAATGGCAGTTGGGAAAGGGATTACAGGAGGCTATTTGCCAATTGCTGCTACATTGACAACAGAGGAAATCTATATGGCATTCTATGATGACTACGAAAAGTTAAAAACGTTGTTCCACGGTCATTCTTATACAGGAAATCAGCTTGGATGTGCAGTTGCAATTGAAAATTTACGTTTGTTTGAATCTGAAAATATTGTAGAACAGGTAGCCAAAAAGGCAGAGTATCTCCATTTACTCCTACAAGAGCTGCAATCGCTTCCGCACGTTGGGGATATTAGGCAACTTGGTTTTATGTGTGGAATAGAGCTTGTTTACTCAAAGGAAACAAAGGAGCCCTTTTCTGCTCATAAACGAGTAGGTTATCAGGTTACTTTAAAAATGAGAGAGCTTGGTATGTTAACGAGACCATTAGGTGATGTCATTGTATTTTTTCCTCCGCTTGTTAGTACTAGGGAAGAAATTAAAGCGATGGTCATGATCATGAAAGAAGCCATCAATGAGGTAACAAATGGGGTGACGAGTGTTGGAGCTTGATAGATGGTTAAGCCATCGATTAGACAAGACCAAAAAGGCTGGTTTGTATCGAAAGTTTCGAACAATGAATACGGCTCCGCTTCCTGAGATGTTGATTGATGGTCAGAGACAGATCGTCTTTTCATCAAATAATTATTTAGGGCTGGCGAATGATCGACGATTGGTTTATGCGGCAGAAACGAGCCTACATGATTTTGGAGTAGGAAGCAGTGGCTCAAGGTTAACGACAGGTCACACTGAATGGCATCAAAAACTTGAAGAAAGAATTGCAAGCTTCAAGCAAACGGAGAAAGCTCTCCTGTTTTCAAGCGGTTATTTAGCGAATGTCGGTGTGCTATCGTCATTGCCTGAAAAAGGGGATGTCATTTTAAGTGATCAATTAAATCATGCCAGTATTATCGATGGCTGCCGGCTATCCAATGCTGACACAGTCATTTATAGCCATGTCGATATGGGTGATCTTGAAGAAAAGTTGAAGGAAACAGCGTCATATCAGCGGCGTTTTATTGTAACAGATGGAGTATTTAGTATGGATGGTACGATTGCACCTCTTGATCAGATGCTCTCACTTGCTAAACGCTATCATGCCTACGTTATTGTTGATGATGCACACGCAACAGGTGTTTTGGGGGAAAATGGCAGGGGTACAAGTGAATATTTTGGTGTTCATCCTGATGTGTTGATTGGAACCTTAAGCAAGGCTGTTGGTACGGAGGGTGGTTTTGTTGCTGGTTCGAAGGTGTTAATTGATTTTCTGTTAAACCATGCGAGAACCTTTATTTTTCAAACAGCCATGCCGCCGGCAATATGTGCTGCTTCGTATGCAGCCATAGAGATAATTGAAGATAGTAAAGAAATACGCCAACTGTTATTTTCAAATGTAAAAAAAATAAAAATCAGTCTTGAAGAAATGGGTTATACCGTGAAGGGGGATCTTACACCGATTATTCCTGTAATCATTGGGGATACCGAAAAGGCTGTACAATTTGCGGAAAAATTACAGGAAAAAGGAATACATGCACCAGCGATTCGTCCACCAACCGTCCCAATTGGAGAAAGTCGTATCCGGTTAACAGTCTCCTCCGACCATGGTTCAAAAGAAATCGATTACTTGCTAGAGTCCTTTAATTTCATCGGAAAAGAGTTGAATATGATTAAATGAACGGTTTTTTTGTAACAGGAACAGATACAGGAGTTGGAAAAACCATTATTTCTAGTGGACTTGCAGCTGTATTAAAAGAGAAAAATGTGGATGTTGGCGTATTTAAGCCATTGTTGAGCGGTACTTCACGTGAAGATCCAGAAAGTGATACAAGCTTACTGAAGCAATTGTCACAAACATCTTTATCCTATGAAGAGATTACCCCTTTTGAATTTAAAGAACCACTTGCACCGTATGTTGCAGGGAAGCTAGAAGGGAAGATAGTGGGGATTGAAGATGTATTAAGTCACTGGGAAAAGATTAGAGGAAAACATGAATTTTTCATCGTAGAAGGTGCTGGCGGTATTTCAGTCCCACTGGGTGAACATTTCTTAGTTAGTGACTTAATTCAGGCGTTACAGTTGCCAATTGTGCTTGTAGCCCGACCTAATCTTGGTACAGTAAATCATATTTTTCTAACGGTTCAATACGCAAAAAGCCTAGGTCTGACGATTGCCGGAATCGTGATCAACGGCATAAGTGAATGTCCTGATCTTGCGGAAAAAACAAACCCGAAACTAATTGAAGAGTTATGTGGTGTGCCTATATTAGGCATCACACCTAAACTTAAAGAAATAACAAAAGATAACATTCAAAAAATGGTAAAGGATCACATAGATGTGACATTACTAATCAATCAAATGGAGGTAGGAAAATGAATAAATGGATGGAACTTGCAGATCAAGTGTTAGATGGGAAGGAAGTAACAAATTAGGAGGCCCTTTCAATCTTAGAATGTCCAGATGAGATAAATTTAAGAGTTTAACAGAGATGTGAGTTACACAGCTCGGTTAAACGATCGTGATCGTATTTTAGGGGGCGTGACATGACAACCGATTTAAATCAAACCATACCATTTACATTTACTTCTCCTGAGTTTTTTAAAAATCCTTATCCATTTTACGATAAGCTGCGTTCCATTCATCCGATCTATTGGGGAAATCTATTAAAATATCCAGGATGGTACGTGACAGGATACGAAGAGGCGATAGCGATTCTTAAAGATACTAGATTTAAAAATCGCACCCCGCTGCCTCAGACTTCAAAAAAATATGAGCGGCTAAAAAACACCCAAAATGACATGATGCTTTTTAAAAATCAACCAGACCATAAGCGGCTGCGTTTACTGGTTAGTAACGTATTTACTCCTAGAATGGTGGAACATCTTCGTCCTTATATCCAAGAAACGGTAAACGATTTACTGCAACAGTTTCAAAATAAGAAAACAATGGATGTGGTTTCCGATTTAGCGTTTCCTTTAGCAAGTCTCATTATAGCGAAAATAATAGGAGTACCTCAAGAAGAGCGATATCAATTTAGAGAATGGGCGGCAAGCTTAATTCAAACCATTGATTTTACCCGTTCGAGAAAGGCGTTAGACAATGGGAATGCAATTACTATAATCTTAAGGGATTATTTTAAAGAACTGATTAAAAGACGGAAACACAGCCCTGAAGAGGACCTTATCAGCTTGTTAATAAAGGAGGAACAGCAAGGGGACAGGTTAACAGACGAGGAATTATTGGCAACCTGCATTTTACTTGTTATTGCCGGTCATGAGACAACAGTCAATCTTATTAGCAATTCAATCCTTACCTTATTGAAACATCCTCATCAACTGATGGACCTAAAGGAAAAACCATTACTTATTGAAGGGGCGGTTGAGGAGTTTTTGCGCTATGAGAGTCCAACACAGATGACCGCTCGGATTGCTTCGGAGGATATCGAGATCCATCAAACAACTATTAAAAAAGGCGACCAGGTATATATCCTTTTGGGGGCTGCCAATCGCGATCCGAATAAATTCCATGATCCTCATTTATTCGACATAACGAGGAATCCGAATCCCCATCTTGCATTTGGATATGGCACGCATTTTTGTTTAGGTGCCCCGTTGGCACGGTTAGAAACACAAATTACGATTAAATCACTCCTGGTTTGGAAAGACAACCTTCAATTAGCGGCTCCTGACTTGCAATGGCGAAAAATGATTGGGTTTAGATCGTTAAACGAACTGCAAATTATATTTGACTGAGTTAGGATTAAGAGATTGCATATTTGGAATGGTGAATACGTACGGTAAAAGAAAACGGACACAAACTTGGACTAACCTAAGTAAATAAGATAATATATACGTTTATGAAGTGAATGTCTATAAAAAAGATCAATCCCTTATTAAAATGGATTGATCTTTTTATCAAATTCTAGCTTTTATATCCAAAGCTTAAAAAGTCCTTCATTAATTCCTAAATTATACATATAATAGATTCCAAACATGACACTAATTGCTCCTGTTATCAGGATAAGGCTGCGACTTAATTTTAAACGTTTCTTGCTCATTACAAATGGAATGCCGAGAATCGTTGTGAATATTAACATACCTATTGTTGTACCTACTCCAAATATAAAAATATACAAAACACCTTGCCAAACTGTGTCAACCGCGCTCATCGTAAGTAGTACCAATGCCGCACTTCCTGCAAGTCCATGAACAAATCCAATGAACAATGATTTAAAATAGGATACATCTTTCTTGTTCAAATGATCATTCTTTGAATGTTCTTCTTTTAGATGAGAGTGTTGTTTGTGCTTTCTAAATGTAAGTAAGCTCGTAATACCTAAATAGATAAGCATAATACCTACAAGAAATTCTAATGACATGGACCATTTATCCGACAAATCATTTTTCATTAGGATTAATATAATCCCAAGGATAAAAAGAGTGGCAGTATGTCCAATGCCCCAAAATACCCCTGCTAGAGAGGCATGCCATAACTTTTTGCTATTACTGGCAATAGTTGATACGGCAATGACATGATCAGGTTCAATCGCATGTTTAATCCCCAAAATGAACCCAAGTGCCAACACGGAAAACAAAGTAATCTCCATCAAGATCCTCCCTTAAACTATTTCTCTGTTTAATTCGATACCCTTGTTGAATACTGAATCCAAATTTTACACCTTAATATTTTCTAAGAAAGCTTGGGGTTGTATCAAACCATTCATGACTAATCATATGATGGACATTCTTAAATATTCTTTCAATTTCCTGTGTTGAGTTTGCTAAAACCCGTACGGTAAATCCTTTAACAGCTAATTGGGATAATCCAACTTTATAGGTATTCGTTTCTGATTGGATCACATGATATAACCGATCCAGTAGCTCAGAGGTGGTTTGTTCCCCGATAACTAGCATAGAGCCCAAGTGAGAAAAACCTTCCATAAGTCCAATCGTTTCCACATTATGGTTTGCTGGACTTAACTTAATATGATCATAAGTCACAAGTTCATGATCCATGTATATTTCATTCATTAATTGAAGCCGGTCATAGCTAAATCTTTTCCCATCTGGAGACCAGCCTGGCGTAATAATATCTGAATAAAGAAACGTAGCGCCTTTTTCCATGTGGATGACATTTTTTTGTTTATATCGCGCTTGTCGATAGGCAATCAAAGGATCGGGAGTATACTCCAAAAAGCTGCCTTTCTTCAAAAAGATTTCCGTTTCCTGATATGCATGTGTATGGGGGGTTCTATACACTTTCGTAGCAGACTGTGTCGTTAATGTGAGTCTAGCCTGTTTCTCTAATGCAATTTGTATGCGGTATCGATCACCGTCTAAATAGCCTCCCCCAGGGTTTAAAATATAATAGCAGACTTGTCCCGAATCGTTGTGATAAATAGGGCGCATTACTTTCAATGCGCCCTGGAAATATACACTTTTTGCAACTGTCTTTCCTTTTCGATTTTCAACAGCTAAACGTAATTCTCCTGTCCAACCTGTCATTCTAAGCCAATCCCTTTAAAAGGGTGTCCTGCTTGATCCAGTTGATGACTTCATCAAGCCCCGAATTATTTTTTAAATTTGTAAAGACAAACGGTTTATCGCCCCGAAAAACCTTAGTATCTGATTCCATTACATCTAAGCTTGCGCCAACAAAGGGAGCTAAATCTGTTTTATTAATAATAAATAAATCAGATTTAATCATTCCCTGTCCGCCTTTTCTTGGAATTTTTTCACCTTGGGCTACATCAATGATATAGATAGAAAAATCAACTAACTCCGGGCTAAATGTGGCCGCAAGATTATCTCCTCCACTTTCAACAAAAATAAGTTCAACATCCGGATGTTTCTCTTTTAATTCATCGATGGCTGCAAAATTCATTGAGGCATCTTCGCGGATTGCTGTATGAGGGCATCCACCTGTTTCAACACCGATGATACGATCAGAAGGTAAAACTCCATTTTGCATAAGGAATTTAGCATCTTCCTTTGTATAAATATCATTTGTCACAACTGCCATGCTAATTTCTCCATCTAAATCTCGGGTAATCTTCTCAATTAACAGTGTTTTTCCTGCTCCAACAGGACCGCCTACGCCAATTTTTATCGGTTCCATTTCAACACGTCCTTTCCTAAGACATAAAAATACGAATATTCACACGCTCATGCATCATTTGCGCTAATTCTAAACCTGGAGACACAATTCCAAAATCCTCTTCGTCCAAAAGTTGAATTTTTTCGGTTGCCTTGGCTAAAGCAGCTTGGAACTCTTGGATGATTTTTTGCCCGGCTGTTTGACCTAACGGAATGGCACGTACCGCATTTTGAACTAGACTTGACACGGTAGAATATAAATAATAGAGCGTTGTGTTTTCTTGTGAAACTCCAAGATGATGACCAATCATCGTAAACACAATGGCCGGATGTCCAAAAGATTTCTTTTGCTGGATTCGTTCTCTATATTGGGCAAGTAATGGATTCTGATATAAAGATTCCACAAGCTTTAACATACGTTCACCCATTCTCTGTGACCCATCTCGTGTTTCTCGTGGTAAATTCTGAACCATTAACATCCGATCTATTTTCCAAACCTTTTCCATCTCGTTATTTTCTAATGATTCATAGACAAGACGAGTTGCCAGCCCATCTGAATAGACGAGCTGCTCATTTAAATAAACTTGAAGCCACTGGGCAAACGTGGCTTGATCGTGTACGATATTTTCCTGAATATAACTCTCTAAGCCATATGAATGACTAAAAGCACCTGTTGGAAAGTTAGAATCACAAAGTTGAAACAAAGACAGTGTTTTATCAATCATGACTATGACCGATATGCCGAAATGCTTGCTTTACTTTCCTATCTTCGCGTTTAAAAGGGATTTGCAACTCTTGCAGCAATTCTTCCACTAGGTAATCATATTGTACGAGCATGTCATCCTCTTCAAATTGCGCTGGAAGGTGGCGATTTCCCAATTGATGAGCAATCGTCCCCATTTCCTTCAAGGAACGCGGGCTAATAACGAGTACATCATCTGATACAACATCCACAATAATCATATTTTTATCATCCATAAATAAAACATCACCAGCCACAAGATCACGTGGATTTTTTAGTCGAATCCCTATTTCTTTGCCGTGGTCTGTTGTCACTCGCTGAATTCGTTTCACTAAATCAGAACTTTCTAGATATACCTTTTCCTTATGTCGTTTTAAAAGTTCTTCCATTTCCATTTCTTCTATATTCGTTACAATACTTTCAACAATCATTGTTTTCACCTCAAAATAAGAAATAGCGTTGTCCCATTGGTACTTCGTCAACAGGATCACAGGTAATCAGTTCCCCATTTACTTTTACTTCATATGTTTGGGGATCTACAGTAATTTCAGGAGTTTCGGAATTAAGCTTCATATCCTTTTTTGTTAATTTTCGAATTCCGTGAACAGGGAGAATGATTTTTTCCAATCCCAATTTCTCATGTACTTTGCCATCAAAGGCTGCTTGAGAGATAAAGGTAATCGAGCTTTTAGACAGGGCTTTCCCTATTGAAGCATACATCGGTCGATAAATAATCGGCTGTGGTGTCGGAATGGATGCATTAGCATCACCCATTAAGGCTTGAACAATAAAGCCATTTTTTAAAATGAGTTCAGGTTTCACACCGAAAAACGCTGGATTCCAGAGCACAAGATCAGCAATTTTCCCTACTTCTATAGAACCAACATGATCAGAAATACCATGTGTAATCGCTGGATTAATGGTAAATTTGGCAATATATCGCTTTACTCGGTTATTATCTGAATACTCGCTGTCACCTTGCATAGTTCCTCTTTGTTTTTTCATTTTATCTGCAGTTTGCCATGTACGTAAAATAACTTCCCCAATCCGTCCCATTGCTTGTGCATCTGAGCTGACCATACTAAATACTCCCATATCTTGAAGGATGTCTTCTGCTGCAATTGTTTCCTTTCTAATTCGGGAATCAGCAAAAGCGATATCTTCTGGTACAGCAGGGTTCAAATGGTGGCAAACCATCAGCATGTCTAGATGTTCATCAATCGTATTCACGGTATAAGGCAAGGTTGGATTCGTAGAGGACGGAAGAACATTCATGAATCCAGCCGACTTGATTAAATCAGGAGCATGACCACCCCCTGCACCTTCCGTATGGTACATGTGAATAACCCGATCCTTAATGGCTGCCATTGTATTTTCCACAAATCCCCCTTCGTTCAAGGTATCGGCATGAAGGGCTACTTGTACATCAAATTTATCAGCTACTCTAAGTGAATGGTCAATAGCCGAAGCGGTAGCTCCCCAATCTTCATGAACTTTAAGACCAATGGCACCTGCACGTATTTGCTCCGCAAGCGGTTCTTCTGCTGCAGCCTGGCCTTTCCCAGTAAAACCTACGTTAATGGGCAATCCTTCAGCAGCTTCGAGCATCCGGTGAATATTCCATTCACCAGGAGAAACGGTTGTTGCTCTGGACCCTGCAGTTGCACCGGTTCCTCCTCCAATCAGAGTGGTCACACCGGAGGTAAGTGCTGTATCTACCTGAGCCGGGTTAATAAAGTGAACATGTGTATCAATTCCACCGGCCGTTACAATCATTCCCTCACCGGCAATAATTTCAGTGGAGGCTCCAATCACAATATCGACACCATCCATGACTAATGGATTCCCTGCTTTTCCAATTGCAGCAATGACCCCATCACGAATACCAATATCAGCTTTATAAATTCCGGTATAATCCAAAATGACGACATTTGTAATCACTACATCCGGTATCCCATCTCCACGAGTGACAAGGGGATGCTGCCCCATACCATCTCGAATAACCTTCCCGCCGCCAAAGACGACTTCCTCGCCGTAAGTTGTAAGGTCTTTTTCAATTTGAATGATTAAGTTCGTATCGGCTAAACGAATGGAATCACCTGTTGTTGGTCCGTACATTTCGGCATATTGTTTTCTCGTCATTTTAAAGCTCATTGATTAGACCCTCTTTCAATGGAACCATCTGTTTTATTGTTAAATCCATATACTCGACGTTCTCCACCATAGGGAATCAATTCTACTTCTTTCTCATCGCCAGGTTCAAAACGAACGGCAGCACCTGATGGAATGTTCAAACGTTTCCCGAACCCTTCTTCTCTATTAAATTGGAGAGATTCATTTACTTCATAAAAGTGAAAATGAGACCCGATTTGGACGGGACGGTCGCCGGTGTTGGTTACAGATATCTTTGATGTCGTTCTTCCAGCATTACAAATAATATCTTCTTCCTTTAAAAATAGCTGTCCTGGTTCCACTTCAATGTGTTCCATAAAGTTAAGCCTCCTGTTCATTCTTATCGAATTGGATCATGTACAGTTACCAGTTTGGTTCCATCAGGAAATGTAGCTTCTACTTGAATATCGTCAATGATATCTGGAATGCCATTCATGACATCTTCGCGAGACAAGATTGTTCCACCATATTCCATTAATTCGGCAACCGTTTTTCCATCCCTTGCACCTTCTAGTACTTCATAAGTAATTAGCGCAACAGCTTCTGGGTAATTTAATTTTAAGCCCCTTTCTTTTCGCCTTTTAGCAAGATCCGCAGCAACGACAATCATGAGCTTATCAATCTCACGAGGTAATAATTGCATGGTAAAACCTCCTCTTTTTCATATAATTACCAAATGTATTTTTCTTAATTAAGAAAATACTAATATGTAGTCATCTTTTAGAAAAGCAAACATAAATAGCTTTTCCATATAGATTTGATTTAATCTTTTATTTTTTTATTTAGAAATTTTTTTAAGGAGAAGTGTTGTCGATGCTAAAAGACAATAGTGTATATTTGCCAGAGGAGGCTTACTTATTAAGGAGGGAGTTTCCCTCAATTATTTTGGCGTCGCTGAAAGGGGTCTCTCAAGTCATCTTTATTGAGAATGCTGTTTCTGGTGTCCTTATTCTAATTGCTATTACTCTTTCTTCTTATGAATTAGGAATTATTGCTTTTTTGTCTTCTATTATCGGTACATTAATCGGAAAAATAGGAGGGGCAAATGAAAAAAGTGTAGATTCCGGTTTATACGGGTATAATTCTGTGTTAACAGGCATTGCCCTTACTTTATTTTTAACTGGATCTTCTCGGTGGATTATTGCTTTAGTAGGGGCAGTTATTGCGGCGATCTTTGCAGCTATGATGGTCCATTTTATAAAGAATGCTGCACTTCCTATTCTTACTTTCCCTTTTATCATCCTGACTTGGTTTATGCTATTAGTTTCTTACCGATTAAAAGTATTCCAATTAAGTAACACCTTAGTACCTCAAAGTTTATCGCACTGGAAACTAGATATTGAAGGTGAGGTAAATTGGACGGAGGGAATTTTTAATGGAATTGGACAAATATTTTTTCTGGATCATACCCTATCTGGAGTGTTGCTGTTTATTGCTGTTTTTTGGGCAGGATGGAAACTCGGTCTTTATGCTGTAGTAGGAAATACGGCTGCTTTGCTTACAGCTTACGGACTCGGAGGAGAACACTCATTAATTATACTAGGACTATATGGCTACAATGCAATATTGGCATGTATGGCAGTAGCAACTGTATTTAGCACTGAAGATAATCGTTTTAAGAGTATTTCAGGGATTGCAGCAGCTTGTTTAACAGTCCCACTTACTGCTAGTACCAGTATCTGGCTTTTACCATATGGACTTCCTGCCCTAACTATGCCTTTTGTCCTTACTACTTGGCTTTTTTTAGGGGCGAGAAAAGTTTTGCCAACATTGTAACTACGATGGAAAAAACAAAAGCGCTCAGTTTACGAATTTGGAAATTGTGAGGATATAAAGTGACTGTTCTCATGGTTTTTAATTATGTTAGTGCCGGAATTCCACGGGGGACGGTTCTCGTGGCTTCTTAATTAGGGAAGTGTAGATCACCAGAGCGGTCCCCATGGTTTCCATCTACTAAATTGATAAATTTCCTTATTCCTTTACGGATTTGTTCTTCATTAGCATAGGAATAGCTTAAGCGCACCCATGAGGATGGCTGGTTTAATGGATCACAAACACGACCAGGAACAATGGAGATTGATTGTTGAAGGCATTTAACTAATAATTCATCTGTCGATTGGTGGTTGGGAAGCCGTACCCATAAGTTCAAGCCACCATCTGGGCTGGTCCAGTGCAAATCTGTTACCGCTAGTTCTTTCTCCATGATTTCCTTTCTTATTTGTAAGGCAATTCGTAGTTTTTCAACGTGTTGTTGCAGTCTGGGTGATGAAAAGTAATGAAGGAAAATCTTTTGATTCAGGAGTGGAGATCCGTTATCAGCTAGTGATTTCACCCCTAGGAGTGGTTTCATAATGGATGATTGTGCATTTACTACCGCAATTCGTAGTCCAGGTGAGATATATTTGCAAAAGCTCCTTACATAAATCACGATTCCAGATGTGTCATAGGTGTAAAAGGGAGGAGGCGGCTCTTGGTCAAAATAGATGTCGTGATAGGCGTTATCTTCGATTAAGAGACAGCGATATTGCTCAGCTAATTGGACTAATTGCTTTCTTTGTGCGGCTGGGACCGTGTATCCAGTTGGATTATGGAAGGTTGGATTCATATAAAAGAGTCGTGGCTTGTATTTTTTCATCATAAGTTCAACATGCTCTAAATCGTATCCGTCAGGTTGGATGTCCACGGTTACAATATTTGCTCCTTGTGCTCTAAAAGTATCAATTGCGGCACTATAGCTTGGCTGTTCCATTAAAATGGTGTCTCTTGATTTAACAAAAGCTTGAGCAATGAGGTAAATCGCTTGCTGAGAACCAGTCGTGATTAACAGGTTATCCGCTGTCGTAATCGTTTTATACTGGTTAATAAAATATTCGCACAGTGCTTCCCGCAGCTCCTTGTCCCCTTGAACGGTTGAGTAGGTTGCCAGCACTTTGGGATAGAGATCAAACACTTTTTTTACGTAATCGGATAAAAAGAGATTAGGCAAGAGGCTGGGGTCAATTAACGCCTGTGAAAAATTATAGGAAACCGGAACTTGATGAATCTCGGATAAGTGATTTTTTTGTGCGTATGCTGAAATAAGAGGATTCTCTAGATTTTCAAATTTCGCTCTTCCACTTAATTGAACATAATATCCTGATTTATCTTTGACATATACTTTATTTTGTTGTTTAAGCAACTGATAGGCTTTTAAAACCGTTAATCGATGAACATTCATTTCCTCAGCTAATTTTCTTACAGAGGGAAGCTTATCCTCTTCCTGCCACTCATTGCGTTCAATCCGGTGTAAAACATAATCATAAACTTGTTTAAATAGATAATCACCATTGGTCATGTCCTTCCCCCATTTCTCCTTGATTGTACCACGATTCCTTATTGAACTGTTCTATTGATGATAATCTGTTCTATCCCCAACCTCCTATAATGGATAAAAAAGGAGGAATTGTTAATGGTGATGATTGGTTATTTGTTCATGTGTTTGATTTTTGGTACGACCTTTTTAGCAATAAAAATAGGGATAGATGCAGGTATTCCACCCTTTTTCTCTGCTGGACTTCGGTTTTTTATTGCAGGTTTTATTCTTTTTGGGTTCATGGTCTTGCGAAGAAAAACCACGATAGGTTTGTTATTTCGTAAGGAAATGCTGATTACAGGGATCGGTTTAACCTTTGGGACGTTTGCAACTTTATATTGGGCAGAACAATATGTGACGTCTGGTGCAGCCGCTGTGCTATCGGCTACCGGTCCGATGATAATTTTATTGATCCAAACGACCATATTGAAGAAGAAAGTGAATCAAATTTCTTTTATTGGATGCCTTGTAGGTGTTGTGGGAGTTGCTCTTCTCATTTTGCCAAGCTTTACTCTTCAGGGGGAACGGTACTGGTTAATGGGGTGTCTCTTGATTGTCATTGGCGAGGTATTTTATGCTTCTGGGGCCATTTATTCAAAACATGTGATGGAAAAATTTGAATCAGCTTCCCCCATTGCATTAAATGCAGCCCAAATGATGCATGGGGGAATCTTACTCATTCTTTTGTCTCTTTTTACAGAGGATATACAGTTTACTAGCTTGACTAGTACAGCATCCATAGGCTCGTTTCTTTATTTAATAGTTTTTGGCTCAATGATAGGTCATACTCTTTTTTACTGGCTAGTCTCGAGGACCAATCCTGTTTTTCCGTCTACCTGGCTTTTTATTTCTCCTCTCATTGCGATGGTACTAGGTGTTTTGTTTTATCGGGAATATCTTTCTTGGGAATCAGGTATAGGTGCTTTAACGGTTATTTTGGGGACGATTCTGGTGCAGAGTGGCAATCGCCAAAGAATGGTGCCTGTCACCACCCGAAGTATGACGAAATAGACCTTAGATCGGATTGTACTTGAATCCGGTCTTTTCTTAATATAGAAATAGGTGAAAAATTCCGTTTTATCCTTCTACTATAATAATGGTTAAATATGAAACGTTTTAGAGGGACAATTGTATGAGGCACAGATCACTATTCTACCTTTACCTTTATTTTATCTATGATAGTAAACCATGAGGCAGCTCAGCAGCTGACTCATGGTACAAAAGCAATCATTATTCTATTAATCCATACTTTTTTAATGATTCGATTAGCTGGACTTTAGGTTGAAATCCAGTGATCCTCCCAACAAGCTGGCCATCTTGAAAAAGCAATAAAGTAGGGATTCCCATTACCTGAAACTCGCTGATAAACTCCGGATTATCATCCGCATTCACTTTTACAATTTTTAGATCAAATTCTAGATCGATTTCCTCCAATACGGCTCCAATCAACCTGCAAGGAGGGCACCATGGGGCCCAGCAATCGATTAGTACCCACTTGCTTGTTTGGATTTCCTTAAGAATTTCCTGTCCCTCTGCCTGTAAAATGCTCATGAACTATCTCACCTTTCTGTTCGTCGTTGATTGTAGTATATGATGAGGTATAATATAAGTAAAATTAATACTTTGAATATTATACATAAGTAAAATCTAATGTAAGGAAATGAGGAATCCTATGACTCTGTTTCAATTAGAGGTTTTCTTAAAGGTAGTGGAAACAAAAAGTTTTACAAAAGCTGGTGAGCAAATCGGCCTCTCACAATCGGCAGTCAGTCAAGCGGTAGCAGCATTGGAATCAGCGCTAAATATAAAATTATTAAACCGGCACAGGACTGGTGTCAGTTTGACGGAAATCGGCAAACGAATCGCGATCTTAGTTAGAGATTTAATCATGATTAAAACAAAGATCATTAATGAGGCAGCTGGAATCACGGGACTTGAAACGGGAACGGTTAGAATCGGAAGCATTTCGGGCATGTCAGCCAAACTACTGCCAGGAATGATCAGCTCATTTAAAAAACGGTTTCCCGGTGTAGAAGTAGTGCTCTATGAGGGGAATTATGAAGAGATGAGAAATTGGATTAAATTGTCAGTCGTGGATGTTGCCGTAGTCACGGAAGAAAAGCATGAATTCGAATTTTTTCCTTTACTGCAGGATAAAATGGTCGTTTTTGTACCAGAAACCCATCCACTGAGTCATCAATCATCTATCGAAATAAAGGATATCGCCAGTGAACCTTTCATCATGCCAAAAGAATGTGGTCATGTCATCCGGGCGATCTTTAAGGAACAAGGTTTCTCACCTAAAATTCAATTTGAAGTCAGTGATATCGCTACCATCATCGCAATGGTTCAAGAAGGGGTTGGAAATACGATTCTTCCGGAGCTGGCCATCCCCTCCACCTTGTCCAAGATCACTGCTTCCTATTTAAGCCCGCAAGTGTACCAAAATTTAGGGCTTGAGGTCCGTTCAACAGAGTATACAAGCCCTGCGATAACAGCATTTATTCATGAGGCACAAGAATTCACTAAGAAGTTATCATTGGAATTGTTTAACAGCTATCATTCCGTCATAGTAAAAAAAAGATAATGGATTTCATGCTTGCAGCCAAGTTAATTTTTTAGACTACCTGACATAGAAATACAAACCCATAATTAATATAAGGATCTGAAAGGTTATCATTCCAATAAGTTTAGGGGGCGCTGAAAATAACGGGAGCAAGCAATAGGCATATCTTGTCAACTTTTCAAGCACTTGTTCAAGCTATTTCCAGCAACTACTTATTTTTCAAAACCTTTTCAAACAGCGGGTGGGGGGACCTGCGGACCAAAGCCTTTTACTGCAGAAGATCGGGAGCAATTTAGGAGGCTTTTTAAACAAACTATTTCTCAATATGAATAATAATGGCGAACAGTGACAGGTACTGTTCGCCTTTTATTGGTTTATCTAATATAAAGGCACGTGTGGAACATCATTGTGAAACAAGAAAATCCGGGGCGTGACAGGCACTGAAACTCAATGGTTTAGCCGTTTTTTAGCTGAATTTCGTTCTGGAGTAATTGGAATATGTTTCAGTGCTTTACCTAAGCCGTAGTAGGGCATATTTCCATAAATAGATTCATAAGATCGATTTTTTATTTGATAGGTTTCGTGGTAAATTCCAACAGCATCATTGTTTCCTACCTTTTTATTAAAATTTTCCCATGCACTCAAATGCTTCTCATTTTTTGCATAAGCGAGTAGGTCTTCCATTGAACGCCAATATTGAATCATTGCAGTCGTTCTAAGTCCGAAATAGCTTTCCATCGATAAAAATCCCAATTCATCTTTGTTCGTATAAAGCTCCTTAATCATTCCAGGCATTGCATTAAATACTGGTAACCACTTATGAAGTGCAAATCGCTTGTTAACTCTCATTCCAATGATAAAAACGACAATATCCTCTGTATTCTCAGTGGTATAACGCCCAGTATAGATATGTTTGGCCATTACTAATCCTCCTTAGTTAAAAACTTCTCAAGAGTAACCTCGCACCAGTCCATGGCTGCCTTCGTGGTCCTTTTTCCATAATCTAATGTAAACAACCAATACATTGAATCCTCCACGTTATCTTTGTGATTAACAATGGCCAGTTCGATCGATAAATAAGTTTGGTAACGCCCTTCTAACTTTTGCTTGTAATTCTGTAATAGCAAAACCGTCTTTTCTCTGGACTGATAGCGGCCAAAAAACAATTTAAGCAAAATTTCATTTCGTTCAACAGGAAGTTGTTCTATGGGATGCCCCAACCAATTTTTTAAAGTTTCTATTCCTTTTGAAGTGAGGAAGTACTCATTTCTATCCGGCTTTCCTGGGTTTGATGAAGTACGAACTTCTGCTAATCCCTCTTGGACGATTAATTTAAGAGTTGGGTATATTTGACCATAACTTATCTTCCAGAAATGATTTAAGCTCTGATCAATGAGCTGTTTAATGGCGTAACCAGATTTGCAGTCAGTGGTTAAAATTCCTAAAATCGCATAGAGTGTATCGTTATAATTTTTCAAATGTCCTCACCTATCTAAAAGATATATAAAATTTAGATATATATTATTAAATAAATTAAAAAATAACAAGTTAATTTTCAGAATAGAAAAAATAATTAAAACTTTTTAAAATAAAGGGTCGTGTGGAACATCGTTATGAAACAAGAAAATCCGAGTCGTGACAGGCACGGAATCTCTGAATCAGGCTTGTTTATTTTAAATTAGAAAGAATCGTCCTCTAAACGAAAATGATCAAATCTTGCTTTTAGTAACGGGCGGTATTGTGTATGATCGTTGCTGGATATGAAGCTTTTTCAAATATAAGGAATTATTAGAAGCATTATGAATATATAAATAAAGGCAATAGCCTAATTTTTTAACAGGGGGAGTTTTTAACGTGTCAAAAAAGGTTTTAATCCTAGCAGGAGATGCTGTAGAGGCATTGGAAATTTATTATCCGTATTTTCGTTGTCTTGAAGAAGGCATCGAGGTACAAATAGCAGCACCATCAAAGAAGAAGCTGCAAACAGTAATCCATGACTTTATTGGATGGGATACTTATACGGAAAGCAAAGGATACTTAATTGAAGCACAGTTAGCATTTGAAGATGTAAATCCGGACGAATTCGATGGGCTCATTATTCCAGGAGGACGGGCTCCGGAATACATTCGCTTAAATGAAATTGTTCCAAAAATCGTCGCGCATTTTTTTGAAGCAAATAAACCTGTGGGGGCCATTTGCCATGCAGGTCAGGTATTAACAACCGTTCGTCAATATTTGGAAGGTCGAGAATTGACCGCCTATATCGCCTGTAAGCCGGATGTAGAAGCAGCAGGGGCAACCTATATAACAAATCCGCTCCATGTTCAAGGTAATCTCGTTTCTGGGCATGCATGGCCAGATCTTCCGGGGTTCATGAAAGAGTTTATTAATCTATTAAACCAATAAGACTATGACTATTATCTGATTATCACTTAGTTAACTATAACTAGAAATAAGACATATTGGATACAGATTCAAGGGGCAGCTTGAGGAGTGGGCTGCCCTTAATTTTAGTTAGTATTTATCTCGAAAAGAAGTGTCAGCAATCCTGTCTACATAAAATTCACCGTTCAAATAATTGATTACAGAGACACTGCAATTATCATGGTGAGGATAACCGCCCATTTTTGTTAATTGCATTAAGTAGTTGCCTATTGTTACCCCATGTGAAAATACTAGGACATTTCCACCCTCATTTTTATGCTTATGAATGATTTCATCGATAGCCGAGCTTGTTCGTGAAAATAGCTGTAGATAGGATTCCCCTTCAGGTGCTGACAAATTTAAATCGTTAAGACTAAATAATGTCTCTAGGATATTCCCATATTGAGCTAGAATTTCCGTTTGTAATAGGGATTCCAAAACACCAAAGTTCATTTCTTTTAGACGTGGATCAGTAATGATGGGGATGTTTCGATGGCCAATGGCATACCTAGCCGTATCTACTACTCTCTGGCTTTCACTTGCGTATACTGCTTTAAATTCTATTTCAGATAAACCGATTCCTACAGATTTAGCCTGTTCAATTCCTTTATCTGTAAGTGGTGAATCACAAAATCCCTGTAATCGCTTCTCTACATTAAAATGGGTCTCCCCATGCCGAACAAAATAAAGCTTCACTTCTTTTTCAGAGGACACGCGTAAACACCTGCTTTGTATTGGAATTAATTGATTGATAAAATAAATTTTACCACACCTTTCGAGTAGTTTGTAATTAAATACACCAAGCATTTCCAGTCCAACCTAGGTTGTGAGGTATTATTTTTAGGAATTGTTTGTACGAAAGTGAGTTTTCTTTTGAAAAAAGTCTAGGCAAACATAAATGCGGTATTAATTGCAGATAATCCAAAGGCACTTGTAACTAGAAGAATATCAGAAGCAAATCTTGAGTTCGGGGGGATTCGTGGGGATCGCCACTTTGGAATTACCAGTAAGGATGATTCAAGGCAACCGATGTAACCAAGTAACAGGCGAACAGTGACAGTACTGTTCGCCTGTTATTTGTTATATAGATTAAAATTGTTCGTGGAACATCGTTGTGAAACAAGAAAATCCGAGGCGTGACAGGCACGGAAACTCAATGGTTTAGCCGTTTTTTAGCTGAATTTCGTTCTGCAGTAATTGGAATATGTTTCAGTGCTTTACCTAAGCTGTATATAAAGAAGGGATGAAATGGATTCTAAACATTATAACGTTATATTGACTTGAGTGAAATTACGTGGTAACCTACTCTTGTAAGAAAAACAAAAAAGGTAGATGTAACCGTATACAAGTACCCATTTTATTAGGTTTACCGAAAAGGATGAGGGAAATGAAAGATTGTTTTGTATTACAGAATGTAAAACTAGTCAATGGAAATTCTGTAGACATCAAAGTAGAAAATAAAAAGATCCAAAACGTTGTTCCGGCGGGAACTGGAAATGGCGGGAAGGCAATTGACTTTAAGCATAAAGTAATTGTTTCCAGTGGCTGGATTGATTTGCATGTCCATGCCTTTCCTGAATTTAATCCATATGGGGATGAAGTGGATGAGATTGGCTATAAAACAGGAGTAACAACGATTGTTGATGCCGGCAGTACTGGCGCTGATCGTTTGCCAGACTTAGTGAACAGCTGTAAAAAGTCGAAGACGAATGTTTTTGCCTTTTTAAATATTTCACGAATTGGTCTAAAGCGAATCGATGAACTAACCGACCTTTCTTGGCTGGATGAAGATGCTTTAAAAGGAGCCATAGCCGAACACAAAGATTTTATTATTGGACTGAAAGCTAGGATTAGTAAAAGTGTCGTGGGTCCAAATGGAGTAGAACCATTAAAAATGGCCCGGAAATTTTCTAAGGAAACTGAGTTGCCGCTGATGGTTCATATTGGTTCAGGGCCGCCGGATATTAATGATGTCCTCGATTTACTTGAGAAAAAAGACATTATCACCCATTACTTAAATGGGAAAGCCAATAATTTATTTGATGAAGCTGGGAAACCTCTTCCGAAGCTGCTGGATGCCATTAAACGGGGAGTACATTTGGATGTTGGCCATGGAAATGCTAGCTTCTCTTTCCAAACGGCAGAGCAGGCGAAAGAGTATGGTATTCACTTCGATACGATCAGCACGGATATCTATCGAAAAAATCGCTTGCACGGCCCAGTTTATAGTATGGCCAGTGTACTATCTAAATTTTTGTATTTAGGATATCCCTTAAAAGAGGTCATTGATGCCGTTACAGTTAAAGCGGCAGACTGGTTGAATAAGCCGGCACTCGGAAGAATTTCAGTCGGAGATTTAGCTAACCTCACATTATTTTCTATAGAGGATAAAGTGACTCAGTTGATAGATTCTGAAGGAGAAGAACGAACAGCAGAGCAGAATATTGTCGTAAAAGGAGTGGTAATCAATGGAGAATACATTGAATGCTAAATATGGTTTGAAAAGGGTTATCAATGCAAGCGGGCGGATGAGTATTTTAGGTGTTTCAGCTCCCACAGACACCGTAATGGAGGCCATGAAAATAGGCGGGCAAAATTATGTTGAAATCGCTGATTTAGTTGATAAAGCAGGACAGCATATCGCTGGGCTGCTTCAATCAGAGGCAGCGGTTGTCGTGAACTCAGCATCGAGTGGAATCGCTCTTTCAGTAGCAGCAATCGTGACTGAAGGAAACAGACGAAGAAGCGAAAGACTTCATCAAGAAGCGATTCAAAAAAATGAAATCATCATGCTGAAGGGCCATAACGTTCAATACGGGGCTCCGGTGGAAACGATGGTTTTCCTCGGCGGCGGAAAATTAGTGGAAGTCGGTTATGCCAATGAGGGCAAAGCGGAGCACATTGCCGATGCCATTACTGAAAATACGGCGGCGATTCTTTTCGTTAAATCCCACCACGCTGTTCAAAAAAATATGATTTCGGTTGAAGAGGCATGGGAAGTGGCGCAAGCGAATCATGTTCCATTGATTGTCGATGCAGCTGCGGAGGAAGATTTGAAGAAATATGTACAAGTGTCCGATTTAGCGATTTATAGCGGCTCGAAGGCGATTGAAGGTCCAACGGCTGGTATCGTTGCCGGAAAACAAAACTATATCGATTGGCTTAAGGTTCAACTGCACTGCATTGGCAGAAGCATGAAAGTCGGTAAAGAAACAACCTTTGGACTTTTGCAGGCATTGGATGAGTATTTTGTCAAGATCGACAATAGCGAAAAGGAAAAAGCCAGTCTGGCTGTTCTCAAATCACTTGAATCCATTGACGGTGTAAAGGTAACGATTGTACAGGATGAAGCGGGACGTGCCATTTTTAGAGCTCGGATTCAGATTGATCCGGCTTTGACGAAAACAACTGCGAAGGAAGTAAATGACCAGTTAAGGAATGGTGAAATTGCGATTTATACCCGTGATTACGGAATTCGACAGGGCTTTTTCGATCTTGATCCACGACCATTACAGGGTGACGACATTTACGTAATTGAAGCCCAATTAAGAGCCATTTTAGGAGGAAATGAACAATGACAAACATCGAAAAACGTTTTTATCACAACCGAGTCGCATTGAATGTGCTGGCTAATAGTATTGAAAATGCAGTCGAGGTTTTTGAAGCGGCGGAGGGCCATGTACTAGTTGGGGTGCTTTCCAAGGATTATCCTACGGTAGAGGCTGCTGTGACAGCGATGAGGGAATACGGGGCAGCGATTGATGAAGCTGTATCAATTGGCCTTGGAGCTGGGGATAATAAACAAGCAGCAGTGGTAGCGGAAATCGCTAAATTTTATCCGGGTAGTCATATCAATCAAGTGTTTCCTGCTGTCGGGGCAACACGTGCCAAATTAGGGGAGAAAGAGAGCTGGATCAATTCTCTTGTATCACCAACTGGAAAAGTAGGGTACGTAAATATTTCTACTGGTCCTGTAAGTGCGGCAGTTGGTGAAACAGCTATTGTTCCAATCAAAGCGGCGATTGCCTTAGTACGGGATATGGGAGGAAATGCCTTGAAATACTTCCCGATGAAAGGCATAAAGCATGTGGAAGAGTTCCGTGCCGTTGCACAAGCTTGCGGTGAAGAAGGGTTTGCCTTAGAACCAACTGGAGGCATTGATTTAGATAATTTTGAGACCATTTTAGAAATTGCATTGGAAGCAAAAGTGCCTAAAATTATTCCTCACGTTTATTCTTCTATTATTAATAAGGAAACTGGAAAAACAAATCCGGATGATGTGAGGACACTACTCGCCATTACAAAAAAATTGGTTGAAAAGCATGCCTAAACAAATTGTTGCATTCGGTGAAGTAATGATGCGTTTGCAGGTGCCGGGATATGAATTACTGACTCAAGCTAACACATTACAATACTCTTTTTCAGGCACGGGAGTAAACGTTGCTTCTGCGATGACCAAGCTAGGCTATGATGGCTATCTTGTGACGAAATTACCAGAGGATCCTTTAGGTGATGCAGCCATTTCTTTCTTACAGCGATTGGGAATCAATCGGAAATTTGTTTCTAGAGGCGGAAAATATCTTGGGTTGTATTTTTTAGAAAATGGTTTTGGACAGCGGGCGAGCCGGGTTACCTATACCAATCGCCTGGAAAGCAGCTTTAATACCGCTCATGTTTCGGATTACGATCTGGATTTGATTGCCGAGCAAACAGATATTATTCACTTTTGCGGTATTACGCTTGCCATGACCGATGGTGTTCGTGCTAGTATGAAAGAGCTGGCTAAAAAGGTAAAAGAAAAAGGCGGATTGGTTTGTTTCGATTGTAATTACCGCCCTTCCTTATGGGAGGGAGGGTACAGTGAGGCGAAACCTCATTATGAAGACATGCTGGCTTTGGCTGATATCGTCATGATGAATGAAAAAGATGCGATGTATATTTTAGGAATGGAGACAGCAGAAACCTCCCGGGAGGAACAGCTGAAAGACCTCATTCCTAAGGTGGCAAAACACTTCGATATTCAAACGCTTGCGGGAACACACCGAGGGATTAATAGTGATAATACCCATTCTATACGGGGATATTTGTATAAAGATGGGCAGTTTCACTTCTCAGAAAAGATTTCTTTTTCCGTGTATGATCGAATTGGAGCCGGAGATGCTTTTACTAGCGGGATTTTACATGGGGAACTGTCTGGATTTTCACCTGAGAAAACAGTCCGGTTTGCAGCTGCAGCAGGAATGCTGGCCTGCACCATTGTTGGCGATACCCCGATGTCGACGGAAGATGAGATCTTGTCCGCCATGGCCGGAACCATTGATGATATAAAGAGATAAAAGGAGCGAGTAGGGAATGAATGTGAATCGAAAAAAGGGACCTATGTACTTACAAATAAAAGAAATATTGAAGGATCGTATTTTACATGGTGTTTATGCAATTCACACGAACATTCCCTCCGAGCCTCAATTAGAAGAAGAATTTAATGTAAGCAAAATTACTATACGGAATGCCATTAAAGAACTGGCTCAAGAAGGATATCTGGAGAAGAAAAGTGGTAAAGGAACAAAGGTCATCGCGAATGTATCGTCTGCGAAGCTTTCAAAAGGAAAACGCTTTACGGAACTATTAGTAGAAGAAGGCCACCACATCACCAAAAAGGTGTTAAATATTAAAAAGGCTGAATTGTCTTCAGACTCGGAACTTTATTCTTTATTTGGAAGCCATTGTGTCCAAATTGAACGACTCTACTTATTGGACAACGAGCCCTATATTCATTTCACTCATTACATCTTATTAGACATAAGTGAGGAAGAATTAGAGGATGTCAATTTCGGATCTTTGTACCGCTTTTTAGAAGAGCAAAACATTAGACTGGAATCATTCCGAGATGAGTTTGCTGTTTCGATTGCACCTAGTCATGTTAGTGAAAGATTAGACGTAGAAAAAGACACAGTGGTGTTAAAAAGAATTCGTCGTTCCAGTGATGATGAAGGAAATGTATTGGAATATAGCGTGGGTTACTATAATACAGGTAAACAAAATTATATTGTTAATTATAATGATTCCATTCAGTAACCCATTTTTTTGAATAGTATGTAAGCGATTTCCTAGGGGAGAGTGAGAAAATATGAGTTTATATTTAATAGGTATTACGTTGGCAGCGATTGTAATCGTAATTTTAGGAGTATCGTGGTGGAAATGGCATGCATTTATTAGTTTAACTGTCGCCGGCCTGTTTCTAGCTGTTTTTTCTGGCGTACCAATGGACAAGATTGTCACAGCCTATGAAACGGGAGTGGGCGCTGTCCTTGGACATCTGATTGGAATTTTAGCGTTGGGAACCATCTTAGGTAAAATGATGTCTGACTCAGGTGCGGGCATGCAAGTAGCCGATTTCTTTATCAAAAAATTCGGTGTGAAATACCTGCCATGGGCGATGCTTCTTTCTGGTTTTATTATTGGGATTCCTGTGTTTTTTGAGGTTGGTCTAGTAATCTTGCTGCCTTTGGTTATTTCGATTCGCAAATCTACTAAACAAAACATTCTATTAATTGGTATCCCGGTGCTTGCCGGATTGTCGATTGTGCACGGATTAGTTCCTCCGCATCCTGGTGCGATGACAGCGATTGGCATTTATAATGCAAACTTAGGACATGTAATGCTTTATTCATTAATTATAGCTTTTCCAACGGCCGTCATCGCCGGACCTTTATTTTCAAAATGGATTCAAAAACGGGTAACTCCTGTTGGAGAACCGGAATTAATCCGCGTGGTGACAAAGTCAAGCGGGTTACCAAGTATAGCGATTTCGTTTTTCATTATCTTGCTGCCTGTTTTATTAATAATGTTAACGGTAATTGCCCCATATCTTTCACTGCCAGGTGCTATTGAAAAATTTCTATTGCTTATTGGCAGCCCTGTTATTGCTTTACTAATTTCATGTTTTGCAGCCTAT
This sequence comes from Neobacillus sp. C211, assembly GCF_051842875.1. Lineage (NCBI taxonomy): Bacteria > Bacillati > Bacillota > Bacilli > Caryophanales > Bacillaceae > Neobacillus > Neobacillus sp. C211. Next base: position 36,019 of record NZ_JBPXRO010000015.1, on the reverse strand, counting down.
TTCTTCTTGGGCTACCGCCAGGGTATGGACAGGACGTTAATTAAAAAATTAACGGAAGAATGTTTATTACCATTAGCTTCGATTATTCTCATAATTGGGGCAGGCGGAGCGTTCAAGCAAATTCTAATTGAAAGCGGTGTAGGGACAGCGATTGCAGCAATGTCCGAGCAAATGTCCTTATCACCGATTGTCCTAGCCTTCCTAGTCGCGGGATTAATCCGAGTCGCTACCGGTTCAGCAACTGTTGCGCTAACCACCGCAGCTGGAATTGTTTCTCCAGTAGTGGAGCATATGTCAGGTGTTAACCTAGAATTATTAGTTATTGCTACTGGTGCAGGTTCATTAATGCTTTCACATGTTAATGATGCCGGCTTCTGGTTGGTAAAAGAATATATGGGATTGACTGTTAAAGAAACATTCAAGACATGGACAGTTATGGAAACGCTCCTTTCTTTTGTCGCCTTTATTTTAGTTTTAATTTTGGATGTATTTGTTTAAGGTCATAGATTTGACTTTTTGAAAAAACATTAGAATACTATAAAAATTGGGGAGTTCCATTAAACAGGAACTCCCTATTTATTTATTGCTCCTAATTATATAAATTACTACCAAGTCTCAGGTTTTTCTTACAGCAGGAGTCGACTCTTTATCAGATTATTCTACATAAAATTACAATTCTATTATTTTACTGACTGATTCATTGTTTTTAGTCCGTTTGGAATTCTTTCAAAAATAATTTCAAAATAGGTAGCAACACCAGATCCAGAAGTAACCGGAGCGAATAATTGGATGAATTTCCAACCATCTTTAGCATGGTTAGCAATGATTTCATGATAATCTTCCTTTGGCATATTGTTCCATTTACTAAGTTTAATTTTTACTAATTTATATTCGAACATTATTCAAACCTCTATTTTAAGAAATATAGTGATGAAACGAAAAAAATTTAAAATACGTATGGAATCACAAAATTGCTAAAAAACAGAATGGCAATCAAATAAAGCGCAGGGTGAACTTCCTTCCCTTTCCCCATTAAAAGCTTCATCAATGGGTATAGAATAAAGCCGATAGCCATGCCATCTGCAATGCTATACGTCAATGGAATCAATACAATAATTAGAAGTGCCGGAAAGCTCTCCGTTAAATCGTCCATTGAAATATGAACAATGTTTTGCAGCATAAGAACCCCGATTAATATCAGAATGGGCGAAACCGCACTTGCGGGAACCATTTTAATCACTGGTATAAACAAGATAGAAACAAGAAACATAAACCCGGTCACAACACTGGTTAACCCTGTTCTTCCACCGGCTGTAATTCCCACTGCTGCTTCTACAGATGAAACGGTAGGACTCGTTCCAAAGATTCCAGCAGATAAAACCGAAACAGCTGTAGCCTGGAGTGATTTCTTACTGCTTTCAGGACGGTTTAACATCTTGCTTTGTCCATGGATCAAGCCGATATTTTCAAACACAACTACCATTGCAAATGAAATGGAAGTTAGCCAGAATACGATATTGCCTGCTTGTACCCACGATGCTTGGCCAAAAACGTCAAAGTAGTCATGGAAAGATGCCATGGAAAAAGAAATCCCCTCAAAAGTAGCTCCCCCGAGCCAAATCGATAAAAACGAGGTAATCATAATACTTAATATAAGATTTCCAGGTACATTTTTAATAAATAATATAATTGTAATAATCAAACCAATAAATGTTGTGATGGCAGAGGGACTGCTTAAATCCCCAATGGCAAGCAGGGTGTGCTCAGAATTCGTAATAATACCAGCATTGTCAAACCCAATTAAAATCAATAAAATTCCGATTCCGATGGTAATGGCTTCTTTTAAGGAATTAGGAATGGCGGACGTAACTACTTTCGCCATTGGTGTAAAGGCAATAGCAACGAAGATCAGCCCTGAAACAAAAGTCATCGCCAACGCTTCCTGCCAAGTAAATCCCCCAGATTGAACGATGGTATAGGTAAACATCGCATTGAGCCCCATACCAGGAATGAGGAGAAGAGGGGTATTACTCCATAATCCGACAAATACACATCCAAAAAAACTGGTTAATATTGTCGCAATGATTCCCGCCTCCATCGGAATTCCGGATGCTGCTAAAATCGTTGCGTTGACAATAATAATGTAAACCGCGGTTATATATGAAATAAAACCTGCGGAAAATTCCTTTGCCATTGTCGTACCATGTTGATGCAATTTAAAAAAACGTTCCATATCAATCCCCTTTTCTAACTACCGGATGAAATCGATAGTTATCATATCATGGACTTATACTATACGAAAAATATATAATTTATATGGAAACCATACTTTTTTTATATAGCAGGAGAAAATCAATGGACATTAAACAATTACGGTATTTTATAGCAATAGCTGAGGAAAAGAATATAACGGCCGCTGCTAATCGGCTGCATATGTCTCAACCACCACTTAGCATACAGTTGAAACAATTGGAGGATGAGCTAGGTGTTAAATTAATCGAGCGAAATGGCAAGAGAATGGAGTTAACCGATAAAGGAAACGTACTCTATAATCGCGCTTTGCATCTTGTGAACAGTGTTGAAGAACTAAAAAATGAATTACAGGAAACAGAAGAGGGGAAAAGGGGTGTTCTAGCTGTGGGGATCAATACCTTACCGGTTACGGGATTTCCAGAAATGCTCCAATCCTTCCACAAAAAGTATCCCCTTGTTTCCGTAAAAATCGTTCAAAATGATTCACTTTATTTAGCGGAAATGGTAAAAACGAGGGCCATTGAAATGGCATTTGTACGTTTGCCACTTGAACATCGTGGTTTGACTTATCATCATCTAATTAATGAGCCCTTTGTTTTCGTGAGCAAGAAGAAAGCACACATATTATCTTTGGAAGAAATTTCACATATGCCTCTTATTATTCCAAGTTCTGAGGGCTTAGGTATCTATAATGTTATTCATGAAGCATTTTCTAGACAAAAGCTTCCACTAATAAGTATTGCGGAATGCTCTGATATGCATGTATTAATGGAGATGGTTAAGGGAGGGATGGGAGCAACGATCGTGCCAAAATCTGTTTTAGATGTCTATGGAGACAAAAGTCTCGACTCTACACCGATTAAGGATGCCAATTTGATCTCTTCATTAGGAGTCATTTGGCTTGAACATCATTTTGTCTCCACACCTGCTAAAAATTTTATGGAGCTAGTAAAGGAATACTATAGGCTTTCATGAACATAATGACTAAAGGAATAATGACGGATTGGAGGCCAAGGATGATGGCTGAAATTAAATTTGAAATAAAAGAGACTATCGGGGCAATTTCACAGTCCCCAAAAGGCTGGAGCAAAGAACTAAATCTGATTAGTTGGAACGGAAAAGAGCTAAAATATGATTTACGTGAATGGGCACCGGACCATGAGAAGATGGGAAAAGGTGTTACATTGACGGTTGAAGAGCTAAAGTCGTTAAGGGATTTGTTGAATGGGCTGGGGTTATAATTAGCTCAGGAATTGGGGCCATTAGCTATATAGGGTGGCCCCTTCTTTATTCATTATAGATCGTTAAATTAGTTCTACTTGGGTTTGGTTACATAGCGGGTTCAAGTGAACATTTCAAAGTATCTCAAAGGTAATAAGCTTAGCTCTTGTTTTAATGGAAAGAGGTTTTCGTTATGTATTTGAACGGGTTGGGATGGAGCCTACTGGAGATCCGTTTAATTCTATTGCCAAATTAGAAACAATGGCACCAGCTAAACCATTAAACCCGATGATCAATGCAGGGGCGCTTGTGGTGACTCATATGATTAAAGGGGATTCAGTAAAGGATCGGTTTAATCGGTTATTAGGCTTTATCCGGGAATTGTCCGGCGACCCTTCGGTTGGATATAGTGAGAAGGTAGCCCGAACCGAATTTAAATCTTCTGATTTTACGTTCAGGCCTTTGGGAACCAGAAAAATGGAGTGAAAAGGATTCACTGCCAAATGCAGCAAAAATCCTAATAGACCATACGAAAATTCCCAACATGACCGAAAAGGAACTAAACAAAGCACTTCAGGAAGATTATTTGTCCGAACTCTACTAAAGGAAGGTAGAGCGTTTCCTTTTGTGCTAAACGCGTCCCGATCCTAGGTGCCTGTCCACTCAGAGATGATAATGTGTGGGTGAGCACTTTTTTGGAGAGTTCAAATAAGGCGAACAGTAACTGACACTGTTCTTTTCACTATAATCATATATTGGTAGAAGCGTATCAAGCAACCGAAAAATGAAAAACCTATCCTTAGTCCTTGGATTCATAAAGCCATTTAGTAAAAGAGAAATTCTCAAAGTAATAAGCCCAGTTTTTTATATGATTGTTATATTTGGCATTCTGTACTTAGTGACAATCTGGTTCTCATGGGACATTGAGAATATTTGGTTTAAATTGTTGTTTTATGTATTTTTAACAATTTTTGTAGTACTGTTTGGTACAGAATTAGCAAATTTCAGAACAGAAAAGAACACAGATAGAATTATAAGAGAAAATAAAGGAACCTAAAAACCTCATTTAGATACATTACGGTGAACTGTACCATCAGTAACTAAATATACTTTTAAGTGAGCAAGATCCATTTAGAGAGAAAAGATTAAGATCCACATATACATCTTAATAGTGGATCTTTTTATTTACACCTAAAAAATCCATGGGGACGGTTCTCATGGTTTTTAATTAGGTTAGTGCCGACCGCAAGAACCGTCCCCATGGTCATTCATGGTCATTTGAATTCTTTTGTGGATATAACACTTAAGGTTCAGGCTATTTATTTAAAGAGTTTGGTCCAATTAATATTGAAAATTTAAAACTTACATCAAAAGAATTAGGTACCTAGGAAAAGCTTCTTAATCCCCAAAATTAGATACAAGTAATTAATCAACATTATCCTCCTTTTTGTTTCCAATTTCCTTAATCTGTTATAATTGTAATAGTTATTTTCTCATGAAACGGAGTTTTAATATGAATGTAGTTATTACAGAACCGTCAGCTGCACCAGTAATACATGCGCTTAGATCCATAGGCTACAATGCCAGCACCGCTATTGCTGATTTAGTTGATAACAGCCTTGATGCAAAGGGATCGATTATTAATATAAATTTTGATTATGGTGATTCAAATGGAGCTATTACGATAGTTGATAACGGAACAGGTATGAATGAAGAGATGCTTCAGACAGCCATGAATATTGGTTCGAAAGACCCGCGTGCAAAAAGAGAGGCTAATGAACTAGGAAGATTTGGAATGGGGTTAAAAACTGCATCTTTTTCATTAGGAAAACGTTTGAGTGTGCTAACAAAATGGAATGGTGTTTACCATGAAAGATGCTGGGATTTGGACCATGTATCTCAGTGTAATGAATGGCAGCTTTTTACCTCTATTCCTGATGAAGTAAAGGTAAAGATGGGAACAATAGAAGGAGAAAGCGGTACAATAGTCTGTATCGATAAACTAGACCGATTTATGGGATATGGCGGGAAGCGAATATTAAAAGAAACCAGCTTTTTTAAAAAGGTTTCAAGAGTCAATAAACACTTGGAATTTGTTTTTCATTCCATTCTTGAAAAAAATGAAATAAAAATGTTTATCAATGGAAAAGAAATAATTCCTTGGGATCCATTCTTGAGAGCGCATCAACATACTCTTGAGGGAGAAACGCAGGTTCTGAGAATTAATGAAAATAGAATAAGGGTTCAATACTTTATCCTCCCTCACGCATCCCACCTAACTGAAACTGAATATAAAAATGCTGGCGGTTACAAAGGATGGAGAGATCACCAAGGATTATACATATACAGGGAAAACAGGCTCTTATACTTTGGAGATTGGATGGGGCTGTTTCCAAAGGATGCTGCATCGCAGCTTGCCAGGATACGAATTGATCTTCCTAATGAAGCGGATTCCGATTGGCAGGTTGATATAAAAAAATCTGGAATAAATCTTCCTGAAGATGCGAAAAGAAGACTCGAGGCTATTTCAGTTATTGCACGGAAAGTCTCTAAGGAAATTTTCTACTTCCGTACTCAAGCCAAGAGCCCTGGACAATCTTTTAAAGGGAGTTTAAATACTTGGGAACAGTCGGGAAGAGAGGATGGCCCGCAATTTATATTAAATAGAAATCATCCAATTTTGACCGAACTATTTAATAAGATAGATGATGAAACGGCAAAACTCTTTAATTTATATCTAAAATTTGTGCAACTGGGTTCTCCAAGCAATATCATTGATTCACCAAAGGTTCCTGAGGAAATTGTCCAAGAGATAACCGACGGTCAGAAAGAAATGGTTACTCAGTTTGCCTCAACTTTGTTAAAACTAAATGTGGCTAATAATGAAGAGCAGCTATTGAATATTTTAATTACTCAGCCAGCTTTTGATGGACTTAATAGAGCGACCCTGAAGATGATCGTAATGGAGGCAGATATAATTGAATGATGATGATATTAAAGTTCTTTTTGAAAAAACTTTCTCAACTAATTACTATAACCTAAAATCAGTATCTAAAAGTCAAGATGAAGCTGCTGAAAACGCGCTTAATTTAGCTAGAATCATTGTTTCAGGTTTCGGCAGTATAGATGAAAGTACATTTGAAAAGTGGTCCCTAGAAATGTTCAGGAAATACAAAATTGGTACAGATATAGTTAAACCGCCCCCTGTAATGAGACCCGATAACGGCAAAAGCTGGTTCAGCCCAGAGATGATATCTGGCAGCTTTTTTTGGACAAGGTACCGACAATATTTGACCCAAATCAAAGGCTGGCCAATGGAATCGGTTGAGGCTATTGATGACACAACAAATGAAATTATGAAATCACTTGGGAATCCACAATCAATGGATCCGTTTGATAAGCGCGGAATAGTCTTGGGGTTTGTGCAATCCGGAAAAACAGCCAATTTTACGGGATTGATAAATAAGGCATTCGATGTCGGCTACAAATTAATCATCGTTTTATCAGGGATTCATAATGACTTAAGAGCCCAAACACAGATTAGATTAAATCAAGAAGTCATTGGCACGGTGGATAAGGAAGGCAGGCCAATAGGGGTTGGTCAAATTTACCAGACGACAGCAGACCATATTATCACCTCCTGGACAACAGAAGAAAACGATATTAGTTCACAGCATGGCGGGATTCGGAACTTAAATTCTCCTACCCTGATGGTAGTAAAGAAAAATAAAACGGTGTTGGAGTCTTTGCGTGACCAGTTAATTTATCATCGTAAGTTACATGGTTTGGATATCCCAGTTTTAATTGTGGATGATGAAGCCGACCAGGCCTCGGTTGATACTTCTGATCCCGTTAAAGATGAAGATCCGAAAACAATTAACAGGCTGATAAGACAAATATTAGAGATTTTCAGCCGTAAAGCTTACGCAGGTTATACCGCGACTCCATTTGCGAATCTGCTTATAAGTACCGAAGCTGTTACAGCTGAAGAGGGGAATGACCTTTACCCGAAAGATTTTTTGGTAGGTCTTCCAAAACCAAAGGATTATTGTGGTCCAGAGGAGTTTTTTAATGTTGAAGAAGATCCAGAAGATAAGAGGCCTAGTTTAATACGGTATCTACGAGAAGAAGATACGGAGATATTTACAACTATAAGGAAAAAAACTGACGCAGATAAATTTGAAGAGGTTCCTCCTCAAATGCAGGAAGCAATTCTAGCATTTTTACTGACAATTTCCATTAGAAATTTAAGGGGGCAGCGGAAGACTCATAACTCCATGCTTATACACACTTCACGGTTCAAAGATGTTCAGTCCAATGTAAAGGATGAAGTGGCAAGGACTTATGAAGCTATTTCCCACCAGATTCAATATAATCCGAAAAGTAATGTGTTAGAAGAAATTAAGAAACTATACGAAGAGGATTTTCTGCCCACAACAAAGGATTGGCCGGGAGAAGATATTATTTTTAGCTGGGATGAGGTTTACGAAGAACTTAAAGCAGTCGTTGATATCATTCAAGTGTTTGAAATTAATGGGAACAGTAAAGACGCATTGGCTTACAATCAATATAAAGAAGATGGGTTAAATGTAATAGCGGTCGGCGGGGACAAATTATCTAGGGGATTAACACTAGAAGGGCTTAGCATTACCTATTATTTCAGAAATACTCTAATGTATGACACCCTTATGCAAATGGGGCGTTGGTTTGGATATAGAAAAGGTTATATGGATTTATGCAGAATATACACTTCTGAGGAAATCGCATCTAACTTTGAACATTTAGCCATCGCTATGGTGGAGCTAAGGGAAGAGTTTGACCGGCTGGCAGAATTGGGTAAAACTCCTTCTGAATATGCAGTGAAAATGTTAAGTCATCCTACAATGACATTAACAAGTCCATTAAAAATGAGAAATGCAATTTCATCAAACATAATCTATGGAGGCACATTGCAGCAGACCAGACTGTTTGGGACTGAAGAACAGTTTTATAAAGCAAATATGCAGGCATCCGAAGATCTGGTGAATAACCTTACTCTTGTAAAAACCAATTTCGGTAAAGGAAAGACTAGTTATTATGTAGATACGGATGTAAAAGCTGAGATTGTAAAAGAGTATCTTTCTAAATATGAAACTAAAGGAACTAAAGCAGTTTCAGGATTGATGCGGGATTATATTGGGCTTGCTAATGAAAATGGGGAACTGCTAAACTGGACTGTTGCTATCGTTGAAGGTGATCCTGGTGACCGAACAGGAATTGGACAATATCCCGTCAGCTTAGGGAACCTATATTTAGAATCGGCAGTTGGCCGCGGAACTGGGATTGAACCTCCAATCAATAAGGATCACGATGTTGATATAAAAGCTATCGTTGCTGCTAATCAAGAGTACATCGATATTGATCCTGAAAAAATCAAAGGGAAAAAGGATAGGATGGATAAACGTAAACTCCGCCCAAGGGAAAGAGGGTTGCTTTTGATCTATCCCTTAAACCCAAATGTTCCTATTTTTAAGAGTTTAAATGTCCCATTTTCTGAAAAACTTGTCCCTGTTGGTGTTGCAATTTCGTTCCCTTTCACAGAAATTGACGAGACAGACGTTTACCAGACAAATAAGACTGTCCATTAACATTGTTTAAAGGAGAATAGCTGTGGTAAACCTAAAAATAGAGTTTGATGAAATGATTAAGGAGCTTACTAACCAGTCGGATCAGGAATTTTATAAACTAAATGTCCTTACCTATGAGGATCCTGTCATTTTTGCAGGAATCGATGCGGGGAATTATAGCAGGCAGCTTTATATTGATTTAGGCCAATCACCATGGGAGGAAGAACAATTAAAGGCTCTTCCCAAATGGCGTGGATTAACTATAAAGACCGAGTACTTTGAGAAGATTTTCACATTAAAAAACCGCCATTTTTTAATAATAAGACAGGAAGACGAGCAAAGTACGGAGATATATGATTCAGTGCTGCAAAATTTGGTTGATCATCTACTAAATAATAAAGAAGGTTCTTTATTTGCTACGGTATTTAGTGTCTTGGACAGATGGAGGACCTTTTTCAAAAGAGGCGGTTATAGAAAATTAACTGAGGAGCAGCAAAGAGGTTTGTTTGGAGAACTGTGGTTTATTAATGAATGGCTGGATAAGTTTCCAGGGCAGCCTCCGCTTATTATTGAACAATGGGAGGGGCCAACAAAAGGAAGAATTGATTTTACAAGCGGTAATTGTGGCTTAGAGATTAAGACTGTAAATGATAAATTAACTAAATCAATTAAAATTTCAAATGAGGATCAATTAAAGATTAGTGATGCTATATCGACCATCTATTTATACGTATGTTTCCTAGAGCCGAGTAAAACACATGGACTATCTCTTCAGGAACTTGCCGAACAAGTAAAAAGAAAGATAGCAGATCGATCGGAAAGAATTGCTCTAATATATAAAGATCTTTTGACAGACCTAGGATTTAGCGAAGAGGAATATGAGGAACCAAAATATTTTGTAGAGAAAATCGAGGTCTATGAAGCGGATGAAAACTTCCCAAGATTATTAAAAGAAGATCTGCCCAAAGGCATTTCTCATGTTACATATAATATAGATCTCACACATTGTTCAGAATTTGAAAGAGATCCGGAGACAGTATATCAATACTTTAGAGTGGATGGGGAAAAATGATTGAACTTAGACAAAGAAAAGAATTTCTTATAGATTTTATGGATGAGCTGGAAGAAAAGGCAATAAAGGCAGGTAGTTATCAGATTCCGTTTCTGGACAAGATGCTGGGCTTTATGGATAGACCTGATGAGCCTGAAATTTTATTTCCGCCTTATTTAGATACTGCGAAAAATATTGCCGTCAATGCGTATTCTTTTGACGAAGAGAATAATGTATTAGATTTATATGTAGTAGATTATAATTTTGAGCAAAATGAGGATGATTTGTTGACGATCAGCATGACGGCTGTATCAGAAATTGCAAACAAGGCAAAAAGGTTCATAACAAATGTACCAGCTTTAATGCAGTCAATTGACCAGTCATTGCAGGCATTTGATCTTGCCAAAATGATTTCTGAACAAATGGAATCAATCAACGAAGTAAATATTTTTGTTATCACTAATATGTATTACACATCGAATAAACCCGTGGATCTAACCATTCCAGGCATTGAAACGGTTAACGTACAAGTTTGGGATATTGATCGAGTGCAGCAGCTGATTACTGCTGAACAAGGAGTTGAGACAGATTACATTGATTTTGAAAGAGACTACGGAGAAACTTTCAATATGATGCTTGTACCAGACCCTGTTAGCGGGATAAAGAATTTTGATTGTTATGTAGGCTATATATCAGCGGAACTGTTGGCGAAGGCATATGATGAATGGGGTCAGAAACTTGTTGAACGAAATGTAAGGTCGTTCTTACAAGCTAGAGGAGGAACAAACAAAGGAATACGTGATACTCTTAAGGACCCATTTCAGCGTAAAATGTTTGTAGCCTACAATAATGGTATCTCAACCGTAGCGCGATCAGCAGAACTTGAAAAGGTTGAGGATGGAGTAGTTGTGTATAAAATAAAACGACTCAGCGGCTGGCAAATTGTTAATGGAGGCCAAACCACGGCATCTATTCATCAAGCATACAAGGATGGAATTAACTTAAAAGATGTCTTTGTTCAGTCGAAGTTAACGATTCTTCAGGTGAACGAGTTCGTTAAGACAGACCAGCACCTTTTGGAAGATGAGATGGTTTCACGTATATCCCAATATGCCAATACCCAAAACAAAATTAATAAATCGGACCTTCTAGCAAATTCGAGATTTATGTCGGACCTAGAGAAGTTTTCCCGTAATATATGGATTCCTGTTTTTGACGGACGCAGACCTGAAAGCAAATGGTACTTTGAACGTGCTAGAGGTCAGTATATGGTGGATATTAACCGGAGAAAAAGAGGGAAGGAACAAACAGATTTTAAAAAGCAATATCCAAAAGAAAAGGTTTTAACGAAGATCGATATTGCCAAACACTTTATGTCATGGGAAGGTTATCCTCATATCTCTAGTAAGGGTGGGGAGGAAGCTTTTAAAAAGTTCATGGACTTAAACAAGGAATTTTGGAAGAGCGAAGGTAACTCTCAATCCAAAATGACTTTGTCAGTTTATCAAAAGTTAATAGCGCGAACTATCATTAATAAACGCGTTCAAGAAATTGTAGAAGAGATGAACCTTAGGGGTTATAAGGCGAATGTTATCTACTATGCTACATCAATGCTCAATCATTTATACAGTGAAAAGATAGATTTAATAGAAGTTTGGGAAGCTCAGGCATTATCCGATAAATGGGATGAAGTTATTAGGATTATTGCTGATAAAACACTTTCCTACCTTAAGGATTCAGCTGGGGATCGAAACGTGACTCAGTGGGCTAAACAAGAGGCTTGTTGGAGCCAATTTAAGGAGAATTGCTCAAAGGAATTAAGTAATATTATTTAAAAGGAAATAACACCCTTTGTCTTAGTTTTAGGAAGACAGAGGGTGTTTTCTTTTCTGTTTTCATGTGTTTATAGAAAAGCCATATTTGTTTAAGATATCCCAATTAATTAACTATTTGGGATGGGTACATTTCTAATAGATTGATGATATAATTGTAAGGTTATTACTTTAAAATTTGATAGGAACGTACGTTTGTATTAAAATAGATTATGACAGAATCCTTTCTAATTCCTGAAAGGTAATTAAAATAAATTCAAGGAGACTTCTTCTTGTAGGAGTGGAAATAATGACGGATAAAAAACTACAAGTAATGGATCTTTTTGCAGGTGCCGGTGGTCTTAGCAATGGATTTGAACAGACTAATAAGTTTGAAGTGAAAGTTGCTGTTGAGATTAATGAAAATGCTAGAAAAACCTATGCGCTTAACCATCAACCAGGTGTTATTCTACATGAAGATATAACGAAATTAAAATATAAAAAGGATGATGGTACACTTTTTGATGATTATTGCGATATTGATGTAATAATCGGAGGGCCGCCATGTCAAGGTTTTTCTAATGCGAATAGGCAGAAGAATACATTACTATCGTCAAATAACCAACTAGTAAAAGAGTACCTTCGAGCAATTGAAGAAATTAGACCTAAAGCATTTGTTATGGAAAATGTAAGAACTTTAGTATCGGAGAAGCATAAATTTTTTATTAGTGATGATGACGAAAAAGAGTTAGAAGAATTAGAAGTTAAAGTTGATGATGAGTTTATTAATCTAGGTAACTTGGTAAATAATTCAGAGAACCTAAAATCTTTCTTGATGGTAGCATGTCATAACGAAACTGATATAACTCCATTTATAATAAAGAAGGAAGATTTTTCAAAGTTAAATTCATTGTTAAGGCATGCAAAGAAACAATCCGAGAATGGGTTAGTTGACTTCTTAAATAAGGAAAATAATCGCAGGTATTTCAGGAAAATTGTTAGCAGTCAATGGAAAGAGATCCACGAGAAATATTGGGACACTAGCTACAAAAATAAATGGGTTATCTTAGGTGAATCACTTGAAAAATTACTAGAAAATGAAGAGGTTAATACTCAGGATTTTACCAATATACTTGAGGATATTATTGAAACTCAAAGGATAATTAACAAAACATCTGAAGTCATTCAGAACAGAATAAAGCTTTTTGGTATTAATATTATTAGTGATAGTGTTGAAATTCATATAAAATCATATAACGTTTTTAGCTATATAAAAGCAAAGTTTTCAAGTTTTGGTTATTTGTTAAATGAAGACAATTATATTTTTAATGCTGCTAGGTACGGGGTTCCTCAGGAAAGAAGAAGGCTTATATTAATTGGGGTATTAAAAGAAGTATTGAATAGTGAGACAGTAAAAACGCCAACTCCATTATTTGAAAATAAAGATGATTATTATAAGATATCTCATGCTATTGCGGATTTGGAACGGTTGGAGCCTTCAACAAACGTTAATGATGACGAAATTAATAGGGGAGATATAGATTCAGTTATTGATAACCCTTTAATCCAATATTTAAACAAAAATTCTAAAATTGTTTATAATCATGTAAGAACAGAATCAAGAGAAATGGCACAAAAAAGGTTTAAGGCTCTTACAGCAGGTCAAAATTTTCATAATCTGGATGAATCATTAAAGTCGACATATAGTGATCACAGTAGAACTCAGAATACTATTTATAAGAGACTTGACTATAATCAGCCTTCTGACACTGTTGTTAATGTAAGAAAGTCAATGTGGATACACCCTAAGCTAAATAGGGCCATTAGTATTAGAGAAGCAGCAAGATTACAATCCTTTCCGGATTCTTATAAATTTTATGGAACAAAGGATTCACAGTATCAACAAGTAGGGAATGCAGTACCTCCATTAATGGCTAGGTTTGTAGCTGAGAGTTTACTAGAATCTTTAGGAGTTGAGATTAGAGAAAAAATTAAGGATATTATTAGTCCTAAAATGTTATGTAATAAATAGAATAATTATGTAGGAAGCCAATAAATATTGGCTTCCTTTTTTAATAAACTAATAACCTAGAAAAAGGTTTTTGATATATTAACTTTTTATAAATTATGCTAGGTAAAATATGGTGATTAATCAAACTATTTACCTATTACTATGTTAAAATTAATTGAGAACTAATAAACAGATACGATGTTTTATTTTAACTTGAAGCGGAATGATTCATCTAACGTCGGTGAATGCGCTTACATTTACTTCGTAAGTAACAAAAAAACGCATGAAATAAATAATAATGTGATTCCATTAATATGAGATGTAAGGATGGTGAAAGAGTGATTACAGAAATAGTACAACCCATTGTTTCAAATTTTATTAAGTCTTTAAGAGATATAGGCTATACCTTTGATGTAGCTGTTGCGGATGTGCTAGATAATAGCATTACTGCAAAAGCAAATAATATTCAAATTGTTTGCATTCCAAATCCTAGTACTATATTTACAATATTAGATAATGGTATTGGTATGTCTAATAGTGAGCTGATTGACGCAATGCGTTTATCTGCGAATGATCCGGATTCGCCAAGAGAGGGTTCAGATTTAGGAAAGTTTGGATTGGGGCTCAAAACTGCGTCCTTTTCACAGTGTAAAGATTTAACGGTCTTGTCAAAAAAAGATGGAATTTTTTCCATTAAGCAATGGGATTTAGATTATATTTCACGGGAAAATGAGTGGCTATTAATAACTCCTGACATAAATAAGTACAAAAACATTCCTTTATTTGATGACTTTATGAATCAAGAGAGCGGAACATTAGTTGTTTGGCAAGGGATTGATACTTTTTTAGAGACCGACATACCGAATAAGTTGGATGTTTTACGAAGCCATTTATCTTTAGTCTTTCATTGCTTTTTAGAAGGCATTGTTCCTGGTAAAAAGGCTTTGAAAATTTCCGTTAATGGTCAAACATTAGAACCGTTTAATCCGTTTAACCCAAAGCATATTGCTACACAGCAATTGGTACCAGAAAAAATTAAATACAAAAATTCAGAAATAACGGTTCAGCCTTATATATTGCCACATCATTCGAAGCTATCGCAACAGGAATTTGATAAATACGCTACAAAAGACGGCTATACCAAATCGCAGGGATTTTATTTATATCGTGCCCATCGCCTGCTTATTCATGGCACATGGTGGGGAATGCATAGAATAAACGATGCCCATAAGCTTGTGCGGATTAAAATAGATATCCCTAACAATCAAGATCACGATTGGGGTATTGATATAAAAAAATCATCAGCCAATCCTGTAAGTGAAATAAAGAAAGATCTAAAACGTATCATTCAGCAGGTAACAGTAAAGGGTTCAAGACCTTTTACAGGCAGAGGTAAAAAGATAGAGGACAAAACAACCACTCGTTTTTGGGAGCTGGTTGCAGAAAATAAGGAAATTCACTTTGCTATCAATCGTGAGCACCCGATTATCAAGAGTCTTGAAGATACACTAAGAGAAGACCAACATCATCTATTAAATGTTATTTTAATGGGTTTAGAAAGCTATCTTCCACTCGATGCAATTGTAGCTCAGTTAAATACCAATCCGTTAAAGGTTAACCAGGAATCACTAATTAATGAAAATGAGATAAAAATGCTAGTGGAGAATTGGCGTTCAAAGGGAATAAGTGAGGCGTTCATTAAGGAATTACTGAAGACGGAAGTATACAAAAACAAGGAGGGGTATTTTGAAAATGCAAACCAATATTGAGGTAAATCATCATACCATGTACAAACATGTAAAAGAAAAGATTTCAGGAACTCTCCAGGAACAAAGTGGTTTGCAGGAGGATACCATCCAAACCATTATTGAGGAATGGAAAACATTAATTGAGAATACGCCACCTCTGTTCTTAAAGACGATTTTAGGAATTTCAGATGCAAAAAATATATGCAAGTTAACAGATAAGGAATGGAACTATCTCAAAAATGAATTAGAGCAATCCTTTAATGTCCGCATTACCACTGGGATTCTTGTAACAGGTGAAGAACAGAAGACAAGAGACTTGTCATGGTGGACAAGTAAGAAACAATTACAATCTGATAATTATTATCTAACCAATTATATGACGTACATGAAACGTGACTTGCCGCAAAAAGTACTGGATACCATTAATGAAGATACTGATGCGATTATGAATAACATAGCAGATCCCGATTTAGAGGCATTTTCAAGATATGGAATGGTTGTTGGACACGTCCAATCAGGAAAGACCTCCAACTACGCAGCATTAATTTGTAAGGCAGCGGATGCAGGTTATCGATTCATCGTCGTCATTGCCGGCGGGCAAAATAACTTACGAGACCAGACACAAGCGCGGTTAGACGAAGTATTTGTAGGTGCAAATTACAACGGTGTTGGGCAATTAGCTGGATTTAGAAGAGAAAAAATGCCTGATAGCTTAACCAATGCAAAAAACGACTTCAAAGTTGAAACAGCCAAAGCACGTGGAACAACAAACTTTGAGAATATGCAGCTTCCAATTTTAGTTGTGATTAAAAAACATACGAAGACCTTAGATCATCTTTTGAAATGGTTAGATATCCATTATAAGAATCAAGTGGATAAAGCGATGCTGGTGATCGATGATGAATCTGATTATGCATCCATTAATACAAAAAAAGAAGAAGATCCTACCGTTATCAATGAGAAGATACGGCTTCTTTTACAAAAATTCAAAAAGAGTGCATATGTTGCCTATACCGCTACGCCATATGCAAACATTTTCATCGATCATGCTGCTAAAAATGATGGTGCGGGCAGAGATCTATTCCCAAGCGATTTTATTTACGCTTTAGAAGCACCATCAAATTATTTCGGCGCGGAAAAGATTTTTAATAAAGATAATGGGAGGTACGTAGTTGAAATTCCTAATGATGAAGTCGTATATGAGTTAGATGAGAAAATTGTATATCCTCCTAATGAAATCCCTTTTATCATAAAACATAAAAAGGATTATACAAGCGAATTAAGAAGGCTGCCTGAAAGCTTAAAGGATGCCGTTCGTTTATTTGTTATCAATATCGCGATTCGTAATTTGCGAAATCAAAAAAAGCATAATAGTATGTTAATCCATATTTCTAGATTCACAGATGTTCATATAAAGATAATGGAGCTTGTGAAAAGCTACTATAAGGTTCTTAAAGATGAAATTAAAGCATATGGAAACATAGATAATCCGTACCAGTTTCCACATTTGAAAGCTATGAAAGATACATTTTCTACAAGATTAAAAGGTATCGAATTTGGTTTTGAAACCATTTTAAAAGAAATATGTTTGGTAGTAGACTCAATCCAAATAGTGGATGTCCACCAAAGAGCAAAAACTCCTTTAGAGTATCGAAAGGATACCCAAAACAATGTAATCGTCATTGGCGGGTTAAGTTTGTCCCGCGGTTTTACATTAGAGGGTTTAAGCGTTAGTTATTTCCTACGAACGACTATTTACTATGATACATTAATGCAAATGGGCCGATGGTTTGGTTACCGAATAGGTTATGAAGATATTTGCAGGGTGTATTTAACAGATGATATGAATAAGAAATTTGGTTTTATCATTGATGCTACCAATGAATTGGTTAGCCGTTTAAATGATATGCGCGAGGAAAATTTAACACCTGAAGACTTTGGATTGGCCGTACAATTGCATCCAGATAGTCTGCTCCAAGTTACAGCCCGCAATAAATCCAAATATACAGAAGATATGTACTTAGAAATGAACTTGGATGGTCACATTAAAGAAACTAGTTGGATAAGCAATATAACAGCAGATCTTGATGCTAATGAAAACCTATTAAAAGAAACCATCCATGCCTTGCAAAATGGAGGCTACCAACATATAGAAACTGATAGTCATGTATGGGAAAATGTGGATAAACTGATAATTCAAAGCTTCGTGGAAAATTACCTAATATATAAGTATGACCCGTTGGGTTTAAAATCGAGAATGCCGATTGAATTTATTAAAGAATATATTGAATTATGTAAATTGGACTGGGATGTAGTCTTATATAATGGTAAAAGCAAGACAGCATTCCAAGCTGATTCCATACAAGTCCAGCGTCAAATTCGTAAAGTAAAGAAGAAGCAGGGGTATTACGAAGTAACCAATAGACAGCTTTCACGGGCTAATCCAGAAAGAATTATTATGCAGGCTGAATATAAAAATTTAAATTCAGAACAAATGCGAAAAAAATTGGTGAAACCATTACTATTTGTACATGCTTTAGAACTTGTGGATGAGAATGGCAAGGAAATTAACGCTGTTGGTTTTAGTATCAGCTTTCCAAGTTTAAAAGATTCATTTGTTAACACGGTAAAAGTTCGAATTAATAGTGTATATAAAAAGCAACTGGAAGAAGCGTATAAAGATGAAGTTGGTGAAGAAGTTGTCTACGAAGATGAATAATCCCTGGTTACAATTAGATAGACTCAGCCGGATAAGAGTCAAAGAATCGATCAAATATAATGCATTTTGGATTATGGATGCCTTAAATCAATATGGTTTAATGATCCAATGTGATGAAGATTTTAGACAGCCTATCCGCGATATCAAACTAAATGGAATTCAGATTCAGCTTGATCAATCTTCAACGCCGAACAAGCTTATTTTACTATTAAAAGAAAATAAGGATTGGGAGATTTTCCTGATCCTTTGCAATGATTTAATTAATATTATGAAGGAAAATGATGAAGATATCATTGTAAATGTCATGAAAAGGTTAGATCGGTGGCAGAAACTACTCCGCAAATCCAGCTTTAAAATCATGTCAAAAGAAGAACAGATGGGTTTATACGGTGAATTAAAAATACTACTCGATACCATCATTCCTGTTTATGGCTATAGTGCAGGAATCCACGGTTGGGTTGGCGCACTTGGAGATAAACAGGATTTCCTTATGGAAAACTTCACTATTGAAGTGAAATCCTTTCGGATGACTTCTGGTAACAGTGTTTGGATTTCATCTAAAGAACAATTGAATTCAGAAAAAAATCCTTTGTATCTATTTGCCTGTCCTTTAAATGAAGCAGGCAACGGGGAAACAATTGCTGACTTGGTTGAATCGATTACGGGGGGAATTGAAAATGGAAGCCTTTTGAGTGAATTTATGGAGAAGGTTGAAGAATATGGTTATTTTCCAGAAATACCGCAGGAATCTCTATCAAAGTTTCTTTTGGAGCGGGTTATTGGTTATGAAGTACGAGATGGATTTCCTAAAATAGCTTTGGAACATGTTTCTCCGTTGATACCAAACATGAAATACAGCATCGAATTATCAGGCTGTTCACAGTTTAAGGTGAATATGAATGCAATTTTAAAATAATTGGAGATGTAAGTAATGATAACTTTAGAAGAGTTCCATCAAGACTTCTTACAATCTATCCTTTCTGATTCAGAAAGTCGTGGATTAATGAAAGCCCAGTCATTTTTCGAATTAGTCTGTGAAGATCTCATGCAAGTAGGAGATTTAACAAATAATTATGAAATGGCAGAATTCATTAAAACGGGCAGCGAAGTTTATGGATATGATTTTGATGAAGAACGGAAAATATTTACACTGATTAATTTTCAATTCTTTCAGGATGATGCCATTGAAACATTAACCAAACAACAGGTAACGACAAAGTTTAATCGCTTGAAAAAATTTGCTGAGTTAAGTATTAATGGTCTTCATTATGATTTAGAGGAGACCTCAGATGCTTATTCTCTGGCATTTAATATTAACCGGCACGTGCAAAACAAGTTAATTGATAAATTTCGTTTAGTTGTCTTAACCGATGGTAAAATGTCAAAAAACATATCCCATATTCCAAACGGATCGATTGAAAGTATCGTATGCGAGCATAAAATCATTGATATAGACTATTTATACAGTATCTATAAGTCTGAAAACAGCTCTGGGTCATATGATATTGAATTGGAAATTCCTTTTCTGGAAGTGCAAAACACATCTGATGAATATCAGTCCTATTTGGGAATTATGAACGGGGATCAATTATTTAAAATTTACGATGAATACGGGCAAAAGCTTCTTGAGCAAAACGTCCGTACCTTTTTGCAGTTTAGAGGTGGAGTCAATAAAGGCATTAAAAATACCATTCAGTTTAAACCAGATATGTTTTTTGCCTATAATAACGGTATTACGGCAACAGCGACTCATGTGGAAACAAGGAACGGGCATATTACCAAAATTACCGATTTCCAGATCGTTAACGGTGGCCAAACCACCTCTGCCATTTATGCAGCGAAAAAAAATTCGAAGCTGGATATTTCCAATGTTTCGGTACAAATGAAGTTATCAGTTGTAAATAATATTGAGAAAAAAAGTGAGTTTGTATCGAGCGTATCACAGTATGCCAATACTCAAAATAAAGTGAACAAATCGGACTTCTTCTCAAATAGTCCATTCCACAAAGAAATGAAGGATTACTCTAAACGTATTTGGGTGGCTGCTAGTGGGGGTTCTCAGAAACGCACTCATTGGTTCTATGAAAGAGTGCGTGGAGAATATTTAAATGAGCAGGCTTATTTAACACAGGCTAAGAAAAAACAGTTCCAAATTGAAAATCCAAAAGATAATCTGGTCGATAAGACATTCCTGTCAAAAAGCGAAAATTCTTGGGACCGAAAACCGCACATTGTTTCGAAGGGTGCTCAATACAGCTTTGAAGAATTTGCTAATTCGGTAACAGATACATTAGAGAAAAATGTTATGGCAATCACAGAAAATTATTTTAAGGATGCTGTGGCAAGAGTCATTCTATTCCGTGCAACAGAAAAAATTGTTTCTAAGGCCTCTTGGTATGAAAATTCCTTCAGAGCACAAACCGTGGCTTATTCAGTCGCATTACTTTCTCATTCTATTCAAAAGAGAAAACTATTTTTAAATTTTGGTAGTATCTGGGATGAACAGCAATTGCCTGTTGAGCTGCATGAATTAATGAAGGTTATTACAAAGAAAGTTTACGAGAGGATTACGAATCCGCCGCCAGGGTCTGCAAATATCGCCCAATGGTGTAAAAAAGAGCAATGCTGGAACGATGTTCGAGGTCTTGAAATTGATCTATCACCGCTTAAGAAAATGGTTATCACTACTGAAGAAGCAAAATATGAACAGAAAACAGGAAAGAAACAAAAAGAATTAGACAACGGTATTGAAATCCAAGCCTTTGTTATTCAAACCAATTTTGAAAATTGGATTCAGCTGTTCGGCTATTATAAAAGCAATAATAACTTCAGATCACTAACAATTACTCAAAGGGACATCTTAATGAAATATATCGATGGCAAACTCTCTTTACCATCCGAGAAACAGTCGAAAGTACTCTATTCATTATATCAGAAAGCTACAAAAGAAGGATGGGAAGTATTAAATAGGTAAATGATCGTAGTATGTTTTGTATATAGAAGAGTTTATTTATAAGATATGAATAGAGCCCTGTGGGAACGTAACTATGTATATTTTATTTGATTTTTCTAACAAGAATGCAGTTTTTTAATGGCGTCTTATATATTAACACTTGAAATTAGATAATTCGAAGCATTCAGTGCCAATTGGCGACGGGTGCTTTCTTATTTTTCCTGTATGTTGCAATGAGCAATTCTTCATTGCTAATCATCTATTTCAGATCTTGATTCCCCTGTTCGGCATCCATCCAAAATGGAGGATTAACAAAGTGTTGGTCACTTCATTCACTAAAATAGATTTTGTCTAAGTTACCATAAATGACTACATATTCAATATGTTTGCCATCATAATTATGGACAGGAAACTTTATTTTCATGATTGGTATGAGAATGAAACCTCATGAATGTTTTTTGAATTATATATTCCTTTTAATATTTTCTATAAATGTTGTAATTGTAATAATAGCATGATTAAAATCCTCTTTGAATTCATGCTCCCAAACCCTTAAAATATTCCAACCATTTTCTTTATAAAAATTATTCACTTCAATATCTCTCATTCTATTTCTATCGAGCTTTTTCCTCCAATATTCTGGGTTAGACTTTGGCATATTACCGTGAACAGGGCAACAATGCCAGAAGCAGGAATCAATAAAAATGACGATTTTATATTTTTTTATTGCGATATCCGGTTTTCCAAGTAAATTAACATTTTTTCGAAAGCGAACGCCCATTTTCCATAGAGCTTTAGATACTTTATTTTCAAGTGCGGACTGAGATTTTATTGCTTTCATATTTTTTGTTCTTTGCTCTATTGTTAAGTTATCAGCCAATTAAAGTCACATCCATAAAATTAATAATCACTGTTATTTGTTCCCAAATAGCGAAAAAATAACAAAAAACTAAATCATTAAAATGGGGGATCTTGCAATGCAACTATATTTTTATGATGAGAGATATAAAAATCTCATCGAACAGTATCAATTATCGGAGGAACAACTTCGATTTACTGGTACGCCAACAGAATGTATCAAACTTTCAAATGAAGATCCAGATCGATATTCAATCTTAGCGATGGCTCAAGAAAATTTGGTCACCTTTTTCAATTTACATAAAAATGAAGGAGTAAAACCATTTTCTAATAATGATCGATCCATTTTACTAAGAGCCTTTTCGACAGATTTCCGTCATCAGGGCGAGGGGTATGCCAAAAATGTACTTTTGCAATTACCTTCCTTTGTAAAGGAAAACTTTATTGAAACAAATGAAATTGTCCTAGCAGTTAACCTTCAAAATACTGTCGCACAAGGCTTATATAAAAAATGTGGTTTTATTGATGAAGGAGAACGAAGGATGGGGAGAAAAGGGGAACTAATCATCATGAGTTATCATTTGTAGGTTTTAGACGGTACTTATGGATTGTTCTGCTCATTCCATGTACCCTAGATGATAACATATCCATTTCAGAAGCAGCAGACTATTTAAAGATTAGCGAGGATTCAATAAAAAAAATAATCATCCAGGAAGAAAAAACCATTGAACAAGGTGGTACATTTTCTATGATGTTCCCTTATTCGAGAATATATGACCAATATGTTTTTTCGAAAAAATCTTTGGACCAATGGGTACAGGAGAAAGTAAAAACGCAAAGTGTATATAGTGTGGAAGGTATTAAAAGCAGATAACATTTTTCACAACTAATTTAAATAATTCCCTTTTTGGAACTTTTGGGAACATATTTCGTCTCTTAATAAAAGGGGGCAAAAAATTGAAAATTAGAGCTGCTTCAATTCTAGTGATTATATCGGTCATTCTCACTGCTTGTAACCTTGGAGTAAAACCGGAGGAACATTTAGGAGAAATATACAGCGTTGCGTTGGACGCAATCATGGAAAAAGACGAGGCATTGAGTAGTGAAATGAAATTTATTGCTATTGATATGAGCAATTTCGATGATGGATTAAGTGCGAAGGATAAAAAAGAAATTATGATTTTTTTCAAAGATAAATATAAAGTCGATGTAATGGATGCCACTTTTGATGAACTAAAAGAAAAAGGTTACTACAATGCAGATAAAATGTCTTTGGATGGTGTACTCCTTAGAATAGAGAAAATGGACTTTAAACTAAATAACAATGTTTTCTTTGAAGGTTCTAAATATAGATCAGGATTAGGTGCAATTGGTGTAGAAGGTACTGCCCACTATACCGAAGGAAATTGGCAAATAAAAAAGTTGAAAGAGACCTGGATAAGCTAATTTTTAATAAAGGTGTTTGACCCCCCGGCGCATTAAAGATTTAACACACTGGGGGACAGGCACCTTTTATTCGAACTATTTAAGAGAATGTTAGTTTCATAAAAGGATTTCTCACTTTTTACCGGCTTTTAAATAATTTAAAATTATCATATAATATAAGTGTATAAATCTATAAACAACATTTTTACACTATAAATGGTTATAATTAAGACAGAAAAGGTGTGTGACTAGGTCGCGCTTAGGTTAGTGTGACGTCTAGCCAAATTTTAGGGAAAAGGTTGATGAAAATGAACAACATAGAAACTAAAACAGACGTCATTTTAATTGGCGCCGGAATCATGAGTGCGACTTTAGGGACACTCTTAAAAGAATTAGTACCGGAATGTGAAATTACTGTGTTTGAGAAGCTCGCAAACGCAGGTGAGGAAAGCTCTAACGAGTGGAATAATGCGGGTACGGGGCATGCGGCACTATGTGAACTTAACTACACAGTCGAAAAACCGGATGGATCTTTAGATATTAGTAAAGCAATAAAAATTAATGAACAGTTTCAGGTTTCCATGCAGTTTTGGTCTTATCTTGTTAACAGCAAGCTGATGCATAATCCAGAGGATTTTATCAGACAACTGCCTCATATGAGTTTAGTACAAGGGGAACAAAATGTTGCTTTTTTAAAGAAACGTTTTGAAGCGCTGTCAAACAATCCCCTATTCCAAGGGATGGAATTTTCGGATGACCATGATAAACTGGCGGAATGGATTCCGCTTATCATGGAAGGCCGTAAAGTGAATGAACCGATAGCGGCAACTAAAATGGACGCTGGAACGGATGTCAACTTTGGTGCCTTAACACGGATGTTGTTTGATCACTTAGAGAGTAAAAATGTCAATATAAACTACAAACATAGTGTTAATAATATTAAACGTACTAGCGACGGCTTGTGGGAATTGAAAGTGCAGAATCTCGATAGCGGTACGGTCGAGCGCCATACGGCAAAATTCGTCTTTATTGGAGGCGGGGGAGGAAGTCTGCATTTACTGCAAAAATCCGGTATTCCTGAAGGAAAACATATTGGAGGATTCCCGGTAAGCGGAATATTTATGGTGTGCAATAATCCGAATGTTATAGAGCAGAATCATGCAAAAATATACGGCAAAGCTAAGGTTGGTGCTCCACCAATGTCTGTTCCGCATCTTGACACAAGATTTATCGACAATAAAAAATCGTTGCTATTTGGACCATTTGCCGGCTTTTCACCCAAGTTCTTAAAAACTGGTTCCATGTTTGATTTGGTAACTTCTGTAAATCCAGATAATATCTTAACTATGTTGGCTGCAGGCGTAAAAGAGATGTCATTGACAAAATACTTGATTCAGCAAGTTATGTTATCGAAAGAACAACGCATGGAGGAGTTACGTGAGTTTATTCCGAACGCCAAAAGCGAGGATTGGGATTTAGTAGTAGCGGGCCAACGTGTGCAAGTTATCAAGGATACTGAAGCTGGCGGCAAAGGAACGCTTCAATTTGGTACGGAAGTAATTACTGCTGCTGATGGCTCGATCGCAGCATTACTAGGCGCTTCACCGGGTGCTTCTACTGCCGTGCACGTTATGCTTGAAGTAATCAAAAAATGCTTCCCGCAACATATGAATAAGTGGGAACCGAGAATCAAAGAAATGATTCCTTCTTTTGGCATGTCACTAATGGAAAACCCCGAGCTTCTGCACGAAATTCATACATCAACAGCAAAGACGCTTGGTCTAAGCGAAAAAGAGCTGGAAAAAGAGTTGGTCTTTAGTTAGACCTTAGGATGTAGAATCCAAGGTTGCTAGTGAGTAGATTCACTCGATAGTTTTTAAGAGAATTATAAAAAGAGTGGAGAAAAAACTAACTAAACGGTTAATTAAATTGGACAACCCTCTTGGTATACATGGACTGAGAAACTAACCAAACGGTTGATTAAATACTTTTCAAGAGACCCTGATAACGCTCATCAGGGTTCTTTTTATTTTCTATATTTTTATATAAATGGTGAAGGAGCGTTAGAGAAAAAAGAGTCTTGACCAACAAAAATGAACACAGGCATAAGGCTCCCGTGTTCATCTTCATATCAGAGTAAAATTATTATTCAATTTTTAGAAAAGCTGAGGATAGGTATAGGTGTTTTTTAGTCAACAATCGCACTCCGATAGATTAAGTACAACTTTTCACAAATAGTTGAAACCGACTTTCTTCTGATCTATTAAATTAAATCCCCTGTACGGCCAAAGAACTTTTTTGGATGATCTGAAAGGAGACTATACGCAACTACTTTCTTCTTGTACTGTTTGACTACATCAATGCGATCGATGTAGCTAAAAACAAATAACCTAACATCTTTTTTGCCTCTTTTCGTATCAATGACTATTGGAGTCTCACTGTTCTCTGGATGCAAATATAATTCCTCGGTCCCTGGAAATATATAATGCTGCTTTAAAAATGTTGCTTCGTTAAAGGAATGAATAACTTGAATTTTGTCTTTACCTTCTAAGAGCTTTCCGTCAATTGTTACGGTGACATTCGGTTCACTAAGTTTTGAATGAATTTCAAATTTCCTTATAAGCCATTCCACAGGACCGGTTGGAAGACAAGTCATTAATATTTTTACAGTACTTAAAAGAATTATCGAAATTACAGCCCAGGTCATTTTCCATCATCTCCATTAATGCTTTAATTTATTATTAGGGTTTATTATTAATTAAATAATATCTCAACTAGAACAATTATTAACCATCCAATTCGGTTGAAAATATACCATCCACTTTCAGAACTTCTCTTATAAAATATATTCTAAAATAACAAAAAGGAAGGGTGAATAGGTGTACCTTACCCACTACTCCCCCGATGTTTTTTCATAAGATAAATAAACTGAAAAAAAAGGGGAATTCAATATGAATGAAAGCGAGTCAAAAATTATATTTGACTATATTGTTGTGGGGACTGGACCTGCTGGTGCAGTTATGGCTAAGACACTTACAGATGATAAAAACACCTCGGTTCTCGTTTTGGAAACAGGAGAGAATAATGATCGGGATCAGCCAATTAGAGATTCTAGATTTGCTCCTGAACTTGAAGAGAAGTTTTTCCCACAGTATTTTTGGCAAGGAGAAGGCGTACCACAACCAGAGGTGGATGAAAGAACTTTTGAATGGACAACAGGCCGTCTTTCAGGCGGGGGATCTTCCATCAATGGGGAACAGTATGTCAGACCTACACCAGCAGTATTAAAGGAATGGGAAAGGCTTTTGGGTTCGTTGTGGTCACCCGAACAAGCGATTCAAAACTTCAAACAGTTAGAAAATTATGATGGGAAAACGAATAATCCAGTAATTCATGGCTTTCATGGTCGTTTAAATATCAGACAAGCTCCTACTAATCCTCCACATGTAACGAAAAAATTGGTTTCAGCGATAAAGGATGCAACAGGCTTTCCTAAAATTCTTGATTATAATGACCCCAGAACTCCACTGGGTCCTTTTAACCGCTGGCAATTATATCAGCAACCGAATGGAGAGCGTGAGAGTTCCTCAACTGCATTTTTATCCTCAGATATCATGACTCCCGATGGAATTGGAGTAAATGGGCGAAAATTAAGGGTTTTTTATAAATCAACCGCCCTCCGCATTCTATTCGAGGGAAAGAGGGCAATTGGAATTGAATTTCTTAAAGAAGGTCGAAAAGTACAAGCATTTGCCCGGAAAAAAGTGATTATTTCAGCAGGGATAAACAGTGCCCAGCTTCTCATGTTATCTGGGATTGGACCTTCCAAGGATTTAAAACAGGCTGGCATCCCAATTGTTTTTGATAATCCCAATGTTGGTAAATATTTAACCAATCATACGTTAAACACCGCTACCTTTACGATGAATCCAAAGGATATTCCTGAACTTCAAAACGACCCGTTTTCCCTTTATACAGGTGGAGCCTTCTTACCTCATCCTCTTTCAGGAAGAAGAGATCGCAGTAGAGCAGTACAACTAATTGGAATTCCAGCAGAAGGAAATTTAATCATTGCGATTCTATTTTTAAAACCAAAAAGCCGAGGAACGATTAAAATACAAAATAATGATCCCTTAAAGATTGTACTTGCTGATGAAGGTTTTCTTGAAAACGAGTATGACCTCAACTCCATTAAAGAGATTTATAGGACGTATATTAAAAATATTGCAGAAAAACTATCAAACATTGATCCAACATACCAACTGGTAAATCCAACACTTGAAACAATGAATGATGATGAACAGCTTGAAAATTTCATTAAAGAAAACTTCGGTCATAATCACCATCAACAAAGTTCACTACGAATGGCACCATTGAATAAAGGTGGAGTAGTTGATCGTTTTGGAAGTGTACATGGAGTCGATAATCTAATAGTTGCCGATGCACAGATTATTCCCTTTACGGTTGATGGCAACACATCTGCAGCAGCATTCCTCATTGGATATACCATTGCCAAACAATTAATGCAGGAAAAATGGAATTAAACAGATTTCAGAATACTTCAAACCGTTTGACGTATAAAATAATGATTCCTAAGAAAGCAGCAAAAAAATAATTGTCTTTTAGACACTTGTCCACTCAAAATCAAAAAGTAAATCATAGTGTAATAGCAAAGGGAAATCCTTTTACTAAAATAACTATAACAAAGGAGGTTATATGATGAGTTGGAATGAGAGAAGAAACCTATGTCAAGAATTTGCTAGGATCCTCGGTGGGAGTGGAAGCTTTGATGAAAATGGAGTTTGTTTAGTGCAAAAGTTTCGTGATATTAACTTTACAATTCTTGGACGTGAAACACATTCTCCACTAGTTAATCCTCAATTTTTTTCTTTTGAAAATTTAGATCGACAAGGGAATGCGTTAAATTTAGGTGAAACCGTTCTTTTACAAGAAGAAATTAACCCCTTATTAACGGAACTTCGTAAACGGGACATTATCGTTACGGCTGTTCATAATCACTGGCTGTTTGAACAACCAAGAGCAATGTACATGCACTTTGAATCAGTTGAACCACCACTGCAATTTGCTAGAAAAGTAAGGGAAGCCTTTAGAGTTTTAAGAGGCTAATTTTAACACGGCACTATTAAGGCAATCATCGTCTTATATAGTGCTTTTTATTTTTCGTTTCGTATGATAGTAATAGTTAGTTTGCCTACTAGCATCATTAGCAAACACTTTTGGTAAATCTGGTCCGTTTATAAAAAAAAAGCTGCCATTTTGGCAGCAAGGTTAGCGAAGTAACCTAGTAATCTAAGACACGCTTGGCGATACGTTCTGTTCGGCACTTTTTTTCTTCAACCAAGGTTTGGAGACCCACCGGTTCAAGGCGAAAAATCCTCGTATACATTCATCAAGTCCTTGGGCCAGCCAAATTCCTAGTAGTCCTAAACCAAGTGTAATTCCGAAAAAGTAACTAAATACTACGGCAATGCCCCACATGCAGATCACACCAATGACAACTGGGAACCGTACATCACCTACTGATTTTAAAGAACCCATAAGGACGATATTCATGGCACGGCCAGGTTCAATAAATACAATTGCCCACAATACTGGAAGAGCTATAGCAATAATATTAGTATCGGTTGTAAATATAGTTAAGATGGGCTTACCAATGAGAGCAACAGCAAGAGAAACCGCAGCTGATACAATGACGGCAATTTTTAATGTCTTAAGACCCCTCTTCAGGGCTCTGTCGTATTGCATAGCTCCGATATAGCGAGCAATTAAAAGTTGTGTCCCTTGGGCAATTGCCACTGTAAACAGGAAGCAAATCATCGATATATTTAATATATACACCCGTGCGGCTAATGCTGCATCACCGGTAAGTGCGACAAAGCTTGTAATCACCACTTGTGAAAATTGGTAGGAAAGGTTTTCTCCAGCGGATGGAATACCGATCGACAGGAGCTCCTTTACATCGGTCTTATTGATTTGAAAGATATCCTTTATATGAAACTTTAAAGCTAGTTGTTTATAAACAAAGTAAAACAGTGCTACAATGATAAAAATCCGGGCAACAAACATGGAATAAGCCACCCCAGCAACCCCTGTTACAGGAAGGCCGAACCACCCTTTAATGGCAATAAAGGAACCGATAATACTAATCACATTCATGATGACCGTAACGACCATAGTTTCTTTTGTATGTCCGTAGCTGCGCAAAACAGCACTTAAAGCTAAAGAAATGGCTTCAAGGAAAAGAGATAGACCTATGATGGTAAGGAAGGTGTAAGCAAAGTCGTAAACTTCACCGCTAAGTCCGTAAAATTTTAAAAACAAACCGCCAAAAGCAACCACAATGATGGTCATCATAACTCCAAACCAGAAATTCACTCCAAAGGAAGATCTTGCAAGGCGTCGCGCCCGGTCCAATCGGCTTGCTCCTAAATTTTGACCGATAAGGATAGTCGCTCCGATGGCTGTGATGTTAAATACTAAAATAAAAATATTAAGAATCTGATTGGCTACTCCAACTCCTGCAACAGCGTTGTCTGAATATCCGCTTAAAATTAACGTAGCAACAATTCCCATACTCATATGAAGCGATATTTCGATAAAAAGAGGCCACGTGATACTAAACAATGATTGATTCTGGTACTTATTATTCTCTACAGTCAATTTATTCTCCTTCTTTACTCAAAATCATATAAAACCTATATTACTACATTTACTCTAAATGAAAATAAAAAAGTTACTTTTAAAAATTCTAGTTGGACTGATGGACATTCACCTTGTCCTATTAACAACCGAAAAAGGATATTGTGCTGAAAAGGTAAAAAGCTTACTCAAAGAGTAAGCTTAACTTCCTTTATAAACACTATCACATGTTCCAGCTTTTGGTTCATAATAACAATGATTTTTATATTGACCAGATTGAGGTTGACCGTACCATGTTGGAGGACATGGAGCATATGGATTAAAGTACCAAAGGGCATATTTCCCTGGGTGTTCTCTCCAATAATCCAAATTCTGTTTTGCTAATCTTTTCTCAGAAGTTCTCGCTCTTTGATAAAATACATTTCCTTTTTGAACAGCTTCAAAGGAAAAATTCCCTCCTTGTACTTGAAAAATTACTTGGCGAATTAATCTTAAACCTTTAAAGTCTAAACAATCTGCTTTAAGACGATTAACAATTACATTTCCAACATATAACATTCCTTGTATTCCTTCACCTTCGGCTTCCGCTCTCATCATCCGTGCCATTAAGTCAACGTCTGAACTTCGGTAATTTACTCGTGGCATTTTTTCACCCCAAAAATATAGTATGAAAAAGAGCCTGCATTAATGTAGACTTTTTTCAAATAAAATTACTTTTCATCCGACGTCCAAATATATTTTGATGTTCCATTCATATTTGCGTGCCGCATATGTAGGTTCAACTTCGTTTGCATCGTTTAGCATTAATAAAACCGTTCCAAAAACAAGCGTTTTTGATAACACATCGCCAGAAAAATAACGTGTAGATTTTGGATATTTTGTCGTAAGTGAAGAATAAGATGTCGGTTTTGTCGTTGTGTTCGTTGTACTGCTTGAGCTCGGTTTTGACGACGAAGTCTTCGGAGTCGTCGTAGACGGTTTGGTATAGCTAGGACTCGTCCCCCTCGTCCCGCCTATTCGTGTTTTTGCCTCAGCAATGACATTACAAAGTAAAAAACTTAAAACAAGGATAGATAGCACACTAATCATAGTTTTTTTCATTTATATCCCCTCCTATAAAATAGCCAGCTCAGATTAAAGAACCTGCTTCTTTTAATTGACTATACTTAGTAGAATAATATTAACATATTTTTCCTAATTAAATACGAAAAGCCGTGCGATTTAAATGAGATGGGCCTGTCGTTTGTCCTTTACGAAAAAAAGCTGTTTTTAAAAACTTTATCTGGGAGTACATCGTCTATTGTTTATGAAGGAGGGATGGACGTGGAAGAAATGACTTTGGAAGTATTAGATACAGAAGACAAAGAAGTACTTATAGACGAAATTATGAATAGTTATGGTCAGGAAGTCCTCCAGCTTGTTCTTTCATATGTAAATAATCGTACCATAGCAGAAGGCCTAACTCAGGATATAAGTGGTATATCTCTTTTATTATGAGGAACTGCCCATTAAAGAAATTGCGTTATTAACGGAAGTAGGCGATAACACAGTGAAAACCAGGCTCAGACGTGCAAAGGAACTTCTGAAAGAACGATTGGAGGAGTAGAGGTGGAGGACAGTTTAAAGAACTTAAAAAAGGCGATGGATCAACGGGCGTTTTCTCAATTGAACTTTACAGAGAAGCATCGTATAAACATCCGTGAAAAAATTAATCAACAAGCCGAAAATGACGAAGATATTCTGCTAGCGGTTATGCAGCTACTTGTTCATGAAAAAACAGGCTTTGAATTAACGAAGTTGTTGCGAGGAAGAGGTGAACAAAAAACACGTTTTTTTTAATGAAGTCATCGCTCAAATCAAATCGAAGGAAGCAAAGAAATATGTTACGGATGAATTGAGTTATCACTTAAAGGAAGCGAAGAATGTATGGATCGAGAAGGGTTAACAGGATCAGAGGCTGAGGAAAAAGCGGTAGATCAAATGGGAAGCCCGATTAAATTAGGCCAGCAGCTGAATAAACTCCATCGGCCAAAAGTAGATTGGATCCTCGTGGTTCTATTAATAACTATCTTTGGTCTCGGCTAGTATGATTTTCCACCGTATTAAACGTAAGCACTGATACGAAAAATGTGAGTTTTCTATCTTTGTAGAAGCATTAACAACAGTAAGTATTTATAGTTTTTAACTTTAACAAACATAGGACTTTACTTGGAGGGGGGGTATGATGACTTTGCTGCCTCTGAAACTTCCTACTATCAAATCATACATAGATTAATTGTACAGGGAAAGATAGTTTACTGGAGTTTCCTAAAAATTAATTTTAGAAATTGTGAAATATTTCACTTAAACTACCATGGAAGAACGATGTAGGATTCCATTCTCTGTGGTGCAGCATTGTTGCATGGATGGCTAACGGGGCAGGTTAATTGAAGAATTGAATAATAACCTAACAACTATGTGTTAAGATATAAGGCAGAATTACTGAAAGGGTTGAAAGAAAATGTCAAGAGGGGAACACTTGCTGCAAGAACAACATGGAAATATAAAGAAAGCATCCTCTTTTTATGAGAACCAAATGCTTAATTACCTAAATGATAAGATGACAGATTTTATAGTTAAGCAAGGTATGATGTTTATTGCTACAGCTGATTCTAGTGGAAACTGTGACTCCTCTTTTAGAGCTGGCTCAGTAGGTTTTGTAAGGGTTATTAATGATAAAACATTAATATATCCTGAATACAAGGGGAATGGTGTTATGGCAAGTTTAGGAAACATCATTGAAAATCCCCATATAGGATTAATGTTTATAGATTTTTTTGAGCATTCCATTGGGTTACATGTAAATGGTACAGCCTCTATTATAGAAAATGGACAATTAGCCTCATTAAAGATGACAGAAAAGATAATGAATGATATTAAAGAAAAAGAAGGTAATGGACCAGAACGTTGGGTTATTATCAAAGTTGATGAAGCTTATATTCATTGTTCAAAACATATCCCAAAGCTAAAACAAATCGACAAAAAAATATATTGGGGAACTGATGATGAGAAACAAAAGGGTGGGGATTTTTTCAAAGCAAAACAAAGTAAAAAAGATTAAAAAAATATAGCCAGCGGGTGCGATTGCTTAACAAAGTGGTCGCTTTTTTCTTCTTCAAGTAACGGGAGCAGGATAGTGGAATAAGAAATTTATGGGAATATACTGGTTCCAAATTTTAGGAAAATCTCAAATGACGGATTTGACTACAGTATGCTTTCATTATTTTGAAGCAAACTATACAAAGCACTGTGATTTAATTAACGTTTAAGATGAAAAAGGGATGGTGTAAGATGAAAAAGCAGCTTCCACCTGGCCAATTCGAAACAGAAAAATGGCCAATACTGCACACAGGGGATGTTCCCGAGTTTAATGAAATCACATGGGATTTCAGACTTTTTGGTGAGGTGAAGGAAGAAAAGTCCTTATCCTATAAGGAAATCATGGAGCTTCCAAAGACCATATCAAGCGTTAACATGCATTGTGTTACCACCTGGTCTAAATTTGATACAACTTTTGAAGGAATTGCACTTAGAGAGTTATTGAAATTTGTTGAAATTAATGAAGGTGTAAAATACATTAAAATTTACGGTTACTACAATGGGGACAGATTTGGTTATTCTGCAAACCTGCCGCTAGAGCCTTTATTAGGGGACGATTCTTTGTTTGTATTCCGTTGGAAGGATAAAAATCATGATTGGCATGATATTGATCAAAAACATGGTTATCCACTAAGGTTTATTCCACCAGAAGTATTTTATCTATGGAAAGGCTCAAAGTGGGTTTCAGGGATTGAGTTTATGAAAGTAGACGAGGCTGGTTTTTGGGAAGAGCTTGGCTATTCGATGACAGCAAATCCATTTAAAGAAGAGCGGTACCGTTAACACAGGTTACGAAACAAAAAGGAGGGTGAGAAGTACTTAAACTTTTGATACTTTGCTTCCAATAAAAAAGCAAGGCCATTTTTTTTGTAACGGTGCAGGTTAATGGAAGAAGAATGGAATGATCTGAACTAATTTCAATTTACCGTTTCACCTAACAGAAAGGTTATGAAATCCTGCGAACAAGCGAGTATTCGGGAGAAAATCGTATTAAACTGAGGGAGTTGAATAAATTAAATGGGATAAAAGATATACAAGTTATTCGAAAAAAGGTTAAGTAAGGAAGATTTGGAAAATCATAAGTAGAAGGAGGAGTTGAAATGAAATTTACTATTCGTATTTTCTTCACGGAAAACTTTAATAATTCAATATTTGAAAGAGAGCTAAAAAAATCCTTAGAGGAAATTAGTGTATCTGTTACAAGTATTAATTTTAATCAATTTGAAGAAAAATACATACATAATAAAAGGAATATTATTGAGATAAATGTTGAAGTTAAAGGGGAATATATCGATTACAGAACCGTTTTTGGTTGTATATTTTTAGTATTAGATGAACTTTCTTTAAATTTATCTGGATTAGATATAAATGAATAATAGGCTTCCCTAAGTGTTTTGGTATTTTTAAATTTTCCCTTATAAAAAATTTGTTTTTTAAGGAGGAAATTATGAAAGAATATATTATTTCATATATAGAAGATAATGAAATTGGTGGCCATAAAAAGGAAATCCTCGTTGTAACGAAGACTTTCAATCATGCTATGAAGAGTATATTCAAAAATATCCAACCATGGTAGGTATTGTTCAGCAATTTGATGAAGAGCACGAAGCCATAAATTTTCTCCGCCCTAACAATATTCAAATAGAAAAAGTTACTGACGAAATCTTCGAGGAAGAAGAGAAAAAAAGAGAAGTTTATGATGGATGATATATATCCACATATCAGACTGAAGTGTTGACCATTTTGTCAATGCTTCTAAATTTGGTGGCTTTTCTGAAGTGCATAAAAATCCGAACATTGAGCAGATTTATGAGAAACTATTTGGTTTGAATAAACAACTATTTTCTTATTGGTTCCGCAAGTTGTAATATTAAGTTTGTTTAGGGAATTTTAACCCTCGAAAAATCAATTTAAAAATGGAAATAGGAATTAAAAAAATTACAGTGGTATTCTAACTGGTTTGTCAACACTAAACTAGACAACTTTTTTAAGGTGTTCCTTTTTGTACTCAATAGGGCTTAAATATCCAAGCGTTCCGTGAATTCTGATGTGATTAAACCAATGAACATAATCATCCAATTCTAACTTTAACTGTTCCAAACTATCAAAATACATTCCTTTGACAAATTCCGTTTTAATAATTTTAAATGTAGCTTCCGCAACTACATGATGCAGCCCTTCATGCTTAATGAACGCTTGATATTAAATGTGTCTAGTGCTTCATCAATGGTTTTGTTCTTAAATTCGTTTCCTCGATCAGTGTGAAATAATTGAATTTGCCTTAAATCAGCTTTAATTGTCGATAAGGCTTGATAGACTAGTTGTGACCGCTTTAAAGAGGTGGCACAGATTTTGCTAGATAAATTGGGACACTTTTTTCCAGTAAGAGATGTGATAGCCTTGGTTAATCAAGTAGACCCTTGTTTGGCTGTTCTTGGAAATTAAATAATGTATGTTTTGGCAGTATCTTTATTAATCTTTATGAGTCGATACTCAAGAAGTGGTATATAAGCTAATATTTATACATAATTGTGAAGTTATGCTTGCTGCACTAACGGGGCAGTT
>NZ_JBPXRO010000014.1:0-154284 GCF_051842875.1 Neobacillus sp. C211 | reverse complement strand
CAAATCCTATATATTAATAATATTATAATAAATTAACGCGGTGAATGGTTAAAGTTATTGTAGAAAATAAGAGGCTGTCGAAAGTTTCTCGACAGCCTGACCCTTGTAGCACAAGGGTTTTTCTTTTCTAACTTATGTGAAATGTTTGGATTTTCTAATATTTTGTCAATTGATTGACCAGGGAATTTTAACAATGTTATCATGTCTATGAAAGCGTTTTCGGTGAAGGGGGAGAAATTAATGGAAGATAAAGTTTTAAAAGCAATTCAGGATGATTATCCGGATGATTTCGCCTGGTGTTATGGCTGTGGTCGATTGAACGAAGGGGGACATCATTTTCGAACTGGCTGGCAGGGTGAACAAACAGTAACTAAATTCACACCAGAAGCAGAGCATCTAGCACTTCCAGGTTTTGTTTATGGCGGCATTGTTGCCTCGTTAATAGATTGTCATGGAACAGGGTCTGCTGCATTGGCGCTTCATCGAAAAAATGGACATGAAGCTGGTGATGGAGAGGAGACCCCAAGATTCGTAACGGCTTCCTTAAATGTGAACTTTCTCAAGCCCACTCCACATGGTATACCATTAAAAGCAATCGGAACTGTACATGAAATACACCCTAAAAAGTTTAAGGTTGAGACAGAAGTTTATGCGAATGATATTCTCTGTGCTCGTGGAGAGGTCGTCGCTGTTGTCATGCCTAAATCCTTTCTTAAATAGGTATTAAATATTCAGTTTTAGCCGGTCCTACTAATAGGAAACGGCTTTTTTTGCTTTATGAAGGTAACTCGAAATAAAAGTAAGGAATTCTACCATGTATTAAATCAAATTTAAAAAATCTATGTTAGATACCATTCCACATTTACAGAAAAACACAAAAAGGTATGCAATACTGACTTTAGAGTAATAAATTGTGACCCCATTTGTTAAAAAATAATGGGGCATTAATCTTAAAGAAGGGGGTTGGAGCCGAATGGTTCGTTCTATTGCTCAGTTTCTCACAATCTTAGTTATATATTTGATTGGAACAAGACTCGTTACTTGGCTTGATCTTCCTGTCCCTGGAAGTATTATTGGTATGGCGCTCTTATTCATTGCATTAATGTCAGGTGCTTGTAAGCTCAAATGGGTCGAAGCAGCCGCCCAGCTGCATATCAAACATATAACTCTTCTTTTTATTCCATTTATCGTTGGTGTTTGGCATTTTGCAGGGATTTTTAGAGTAGAAGGAATAAAATTAGCAATCATCCTAGCAGCAAGCAGCCTGGTTGTCCTACTTGTTACAGCTTTTATTGCTGAGTATTTAGAAACTAAAAGAAAAAGGAGTAAACAAAATGGGAACAATGATTTCTAATATATTGTTATGTACCAGCATTACTGTTATGAGTTATGCAGTAGGAAATAAGGTGTTTAAAACTTATAACAAGTCATGGTTAAATCCGTTATATACTGTAACAGTGTTCATCATTGGTTTATTGACGCTTTCTCATATACAAGTGGCCCAATATTCTTCAGGAACAGGTATATTTTCACTTTTATTAGGAACTGCAACTGTGTCCCTCGCTGTTCCCTTATATAGACATGTAAGAATTATTAGAAAAAATTTCGTAATTATTTTCTGGGCGGTTATGCCAGGCACATTAACTGGTGTAATTTCAATTGTCTTGTTGACGAAGTATTTGCACATGAATAAGGAAATTATGTTGTCGCTTATTCCAAAATCGGTCACTGCTCCCATTGCCTTATCAGTATCCCAGTCATTAGGGGGGATACCGTCACTAACGATTTTGTTTGTTTGTATTTCTGCAGTTTTTTCTTTAATGGTTGGGCCATTTCTTTTAAATATTACGCGGATTAGAAGCAGAATTGCTAAGGGATTAGCGTTAGGAACCTCAGCCCAGGCAATTGGTGCCAACCGTGCATTTGAATGGGGAGAAATAGAAGGGGTCATGGGGAGCATAGCGATGATTACCTCCGCATTGATCATGTCTATTGTGATACCCCTATTATTGCAGCTTTCCCTTTCTTAAACTAACTCAAAATACAAATTAATAAGTTCATTACCGACATCTTAAAAAAATTTTAATGAAAATGAAATATTTCTATCTGAAACCAAAAATACCCATCCGTCGTCAAATTAAATAGTAGCAGATAAATAAGGAGGCGAACGGGTGGAGGGGATTAGAAAAATGGCTGTTACCCTAGTGATTGTTTTGGTCATAGGATTTGGTCTAGTTGTCAGCAGATTTGGTTCTGCTCTTTTTCAGGAGGGAAATCCAATACCATTAATTATTTCTGCAATGAAGCTTCACTTTTCCGATTCAGAATTTGAGCTGTTCTCAAAAACAGAAAAACGAAGCAAATACTTGTCCGAAAGTAGTGGTAATAGCAGTTATAATGTTGTAAAAAAATATATGAAATTAAAAGGGTGGAAGTTTCAAGAACAAATGGGTAGAGGGTTAATATTTACAAAAAATGGCGAAGATGCAATCGTGGTGGTAAAACAATTTTCAAGCAATTATTTTATTTGGGAAATTCAGCAACACTTTTCAAATAATAAAAGCCTTACATAGTCAAAACAAACCCCTAATCCTTGGATTAGGGGTTTGTTTCTTCCGACTCTGTCACACTATAAAAAGCCTCGATCAATTCATTAAGCTGCCCTAGTTCTTTTTTCCAAAGTGATTCGGGGTTTTGCTTTAAGGATAATAGGGCACTTTGAATAAGAAACTTTCTTGGTGATTTTGTATGGATGATTTCTTCTTGAATAAAATCCAGAAGTTCATTGTATTTGTTTTGTTCTTCTACATCCTGAATGCTTTTCGTTATCGATGCCTTTAACGTTACCGCTATTTTCATCAACTGGGTGATTATCTCGTGATTGTTTGTTTGGCAGCCAGGGACCCATTTTTCTAAAGTATTTGGTTCTATTAATTGATCCCCTGATTCAGAAACCTCATCAACTATTTTAACTAATCGCGCGACGCTGTAGCGGACAACACTGCTTACTTTTTCTCCAGATTCATGGGCCATTCTATTGTATTGAACATTATATTGTAATATCCCTTGAAACATAATTGCACAATCTAATAGGAATGGTTTTTTCTCTTCGCCGAAGATGTCGATAAACCGATTGTAATACCAACGAAGTGAATTTAAACGAAGTCGTTGGATATATTGTTTGAGGTCGGCATCATTAGAGGACAATACTTCCTCGTAAAGGGCAATTAATTTATTTTTCCTATTAGAAATCATTTGCATTTCCACTTGCTTAATGAAAATTTCTATACTAGAAGGGTTTTGACCAATTAATAAATCGTTTCGATCCTTTTCCAGCTTCTTATAAATTGTTTTATAAATCGCGATTAATAATTCGCTTTTAGATGAAAAATAATTATAAAATGTTCCTTTAGAAATCCCGCTATAGTCTAAAATATCCTGAATAGACGTTGCTTGGAATCCTTTTTCGATGAATAATTGATGAGCCATATTTACTACATGCTGCTTTCGGTCATTCATAAAATCACCTTTATTTCCATTTGTACTATCAGTATAAAAATATAGTACATTATTTAAAGTATTATTACAAACCCATAATTTTGCAGGTTTTTTTAATTGCAAAAATTGAACTCTGCGTATATTATTATGTAAGTGTGAAACAGGTGTATAAAAAAATGAACATATATTATAGGGGGAAAATCAATGGATCAAACGATAAAAAAGACTGCTGGCCCACCGTATGGCGTTCTTGCCGTACTGATAGTCGGAGCTTTTATTGCATTCTTAAATAATACATTACTAAATATAGCACTACCTTCAATCATGACTGACTTAAAAATTGACCCATCAACTGGTCAATGGTTGATAACCGGTTTTATGTTAGTAAATGGGATTCTGATTCCATTATCAGCATTTTTAATTCAAAAATTTTCTGTAAGACAATTATTCCTAGCAGCCATGCTTTTATTTACGTTAGGAACTGTATTAGCTGGCTTTGCTCATTCCTTTCCACTATTATTATCTGGTCGGATGATTCAGGCTTCTGGGTCAGCGATTATGATGCCCTTGTTAATGAATGTAATGTTAACCAGTTTTCCAGTTGAAAAACGTGGATTAGCAATGGGGGTTTTCGGGTTAGTATTAATGTTTGCTCCGGCAATTGGACCGACTTTATCGGGTTGGATTATTGAACACTATGACTGGAGAATGCTCTTCCATTTTGTCACACCAATCGCGATTCTCGTCGTATTGCTTGGCTTTTTCTTACTTAAAGATAAAAAAGGTAAGGTTGATATTCGTCTTGATTTCTTATCTGTGGTGTTGTCAAGCGTAGGTTTCGGCGGAATACTTTATGGATTCAGTTCCGCTGGTAAAGAAGGATGGGATAGTCCGCAAGTTTATGGGACGCTTGCAGTTGGGCTCATTTCATTGGTAACATTTATTTTGCGTCAATTAAGACAAGAACGGCCACTTCTTAACTTCCGTATTTATAAATATCCAATGTTTGCATTATCTTCTTCTATATCCATGGTAGTTACAATGGCGATGTTTTCAGGGATGCTTCTTCTACCAATTTATGTCCAAAATGTCCGCGGGATTTCCCCGATAGATGCGGGTTTATTGTTGTTGCCAGGGGCAATTCTAATGGCCATTATGATGCCGATTACAGGTAAACTTTTTGATAAGTTCGGTGGTCGTGCTTTAGCTATTATTGGTTTATCTATTACAGTGATAACAAGTTATTTATTTAGTAAATTAACACTTGAAACCACCTATACACATTTAATTATTTTATACACGATCCGTATGTTTGGTTTTTCGATGGTAAATATGCCAATTACGACAAATGGCTTAAACCAGTTACCAGCACGGTTTTATCCTCATGGCACGGCGATGAACAATACGATGTCGCAGGTATCCGGTGCGATTGGTACAGCATTGTTGGTAACGGTGATGACAACCCGTGCAAAAACACATGCTACGGAACTAATTGAAGCAGCGAAAAAAGTTGTACCTAATCCGTCAGTAAAAATAACGGAAGCGATGCAATTAAAAATGCAGCATGATATTCAAATGAAAGCCATGTTAGAAGGAATTAATGACGCATTCTTTGTTACCGTCTTTATCGCTGGTCTCGCTTTGGTTCTTGCCTTATTTATTAAACGGGCAAAACAAGCAGAAGATCCAGGTGAGGTAAAACAGACCTCTCATAAGGTAAAAACGAAATTAGCGGAAAATTAAATAGCAATTAGAGGGGTGACTTTTATATAGTCACCTCTTTTTTTGGCAAAATAACATTATCACATTTGCTTTTTTACACATAAACACTCAATATTAAAATAGAAAAGTGAATCATAGGAGGACATTCCTGATGTTAAAAGACCAAATCAAACAGTACATATCTGAACAGCAAAATAACCCAAACGGCAATAGTATTACCATTTTTAAAGAAGAAAAAGAGTATCTCGAAAAAAATCAGCTGGGCGATAATATCCAATTTTCGGAGAAGGATGTTAGTGTGCGCTTTGCAGACGCCTACATTGAACGTTGTGATAAAGAAACAGAAAATATGCTAAAGAATGAATCGTCTTCATTCTTGACTCAGCCTCTCGATTACTTAAAAATGCATAAAAATGAATTTATTTACTTAGAGTCCAATTGGTTTGATTTAATTGGTGTTGAGGCTGTTTCATTAGAAGCGGATGATGTATTTGGGACATACGATGTAATGTTGGGATTAAAACTGCAAAAGAAATTTGAAAAAGCGTTAAAGGAAAATTTAAATAACCAATTACATGGGGATGAAGCAAAATTCGACTTAATGTTCAGCTTAGAAGATGGATTATGGAATTTGAATTTTGCCCTAAACTATATGGAAGGTTTTAACGAAGAAATATCCATAGGTGAGGCGTTCCAGCTCATTTATCGCTTTTTATTTCAGTTGGTTGAGGCCGTAGAAGGGGAAAGGAAATAGAAATACCCAAAAACGCATGGATGATTTTCCATCCATGCGTTTTATGATTCCTTTGCTTTAACTATATCGAGAGGAGAGATGGTAGAACATGCGAGTCATTTCCTTGTGCCCTAGTAATACTGAAGTCATGGAATATCTGGGTTTAACACACTTATTAGTAGGAGTTGATGACTTTTCCGATTGGCCAGCCTCAATCAAAAATCTACCAAAGTTAGGTCCTGATTTATCGATTAACATGGATCTAGTTGAACAATTGCAGCCTGATATGGTCCTTGCTTCTTTAAGTGTTCCAGGGATGGAAAAAAATATTGAGGCTCTAAAGAAACGAGATATCCCCCATCTTGTTTTAAATCCACAATCATTAACCGATATTGAAAACGATTTAATCACAACCGCTGGAGTTCTTGGCGAACAAGAACGGGGAGTGGAGGCGGCTCGGCAATTTCGTTCCCGGCTTGAAAAAGTAAAACAGCAGAGTGTTAATCAAATTTACCGACCACGTTTGTACTGGGAATGGTGGCCAAAGCCGATTTTCACACCAGGAAAAATAAATTGGCTCACGGAGATATCCGAAGCTGCTGGTGCAATGAACATCTTTCACGATATTGAATTGGCCAGTGTCCAAACGGAGTGGGAAGATGTAATAAGTCGCAAGCCCGATTTTATTTGTCTTGCTTGGGTAGGAGTGAGGAAAGATAAGATTCAAAAAAGCCTTGTTAAAAAGAGAACTGGATTTGAAGAACTAGGATTTAAAAGTGATGACCAGATTCTCATTCTTGAGGAAGAACTGTACTGCCGCCCCTCACCAAGACTACTCGATGGATTAGAAAGATTAGTAGATTTGATTCACTAGATTTAAATGACCACAGAAGCACTTTTTTTATTTTTGGATAAATGAAACAGACTTCCATTTTACAAAGGGATCGTAAATTTTCTCTGTACGTAAATGAAAAGGGAGGGTTTTACTCCCTCCCTAAGAATCAACTAAAATCCTGCTCTGTAATCGAAATTGCTGAACCCGTTGATGTGTGCTGGTTTACCCAGCCTAGCGAGGTTTCCGAGACATTAGTCCAATTGGGTATTTCTTCCTTATGCTGTTCAACCCAACTCATGCAGTACTGTGGGTCAATATTATAATCGAGGCACTGGGCTAGGAAAGATTGAATCGTTTCTTGGTTACAATTCTCCCATGAACCACAAGTATTACTCCACACATTCTCCATTTTCGTTTGCAGCGAAACATCATTAATAAAATTACTAAATTGGAAATCGTTAGGCATCCTTGTTCCTCCTTAAAAAAATTTTCACTTCCTCAGTATGTCCAAGGAAAAAATAATTGAACAAAAATAATTTATAATATTGACAACTTTATCGTGATCTTCCTTATTTACCTTATTGAATTTTGTATCTTCCTTTTTAGGGTAGGATACAAAGTCAAAAGTATACAACTAAGGATTAATATTCTTCATTATTCACGAGGATTGTGTAATAATCTTAATGATACCGATTTAATGAGATAAAAGGTTGGATCGTAAAGGGGATTAAATATGAAAAACAGCAAAAAAACGGCACTTGTTCTAGGTGCTAGCGGACTAGTAGGAAATGAATTAGTAAAAATCCTCATTCAACAAAAAAATTATGAAAAGATCCATATGTTAGTCCGAAGACCTATTGAAAGCAATCATCCCTCCTGTGAAGTGCATGTCGTTGATTTTGACAAGCTAGATACATACTCGAAATTATTTCAGGTAACAGATGTTTTTTGTTGTTTAGGGACTACTATTAAAAAGGCAAAAAGCAAGGAAGCTTTTCGAAAAGTAGACTATGAATATACGGTCGAGGCAGCAAAAATATCATCAAAAAGTGGTGTAGAGAAATTTCTCATAATAACAGCGATGGGGTCAAATTCTAAATCATTGATTTTCTACAATCAAGTGAAGGGACAAGTGGAGGAAGCTCTACGTAAGTTAATTATACCATCTGTTCATATTTTCAGGCCATCACTATTGTTAGGAGAGCGGACAGAGTTTCGTTTTGGGGAAAGAATTGCGGAAAAAGCAAGTGCCTTTTTAAATTTACTCATGGTTGGCGCATTACGGCCTTATAAAGCGATTGAAGCAAGGAACGTCGCAGCAGCAATGGCAGCCGTCGCCCAGACAGATAAAAGTGGTGTGAAAATTTATCCTTCACATGAGATTGAAAGAATTGCAAGAGAAAAAAATTAATACGATTTGAGAGGTTAGTGCAATGGAAAAGGGTTTAACTGGAAAGCGAGTCGTCATTTGCGGTTCGCGAAAAATAGAAGAAATAAGTACGATAATTGGAAAACAAGGAGGTGTTCCTCTAATCCGAACCCTTCAAGGGACTGTATTTCTAGCAGAAAAGGAAGTGGAACCTGATTTACGCGAATTTGTACAGAAAGGTGCCGATTGGGTGATCTTCACAACGGGGATTGGTTTTGAGACACTCGTG
The DNA here is from genome assembly GCF_051842875.1 of Neobacillus sp. C211. Lineage (NCBI taxonomy): Bacteria > Bacillati > Bacillota > Bacilli > Caryophanales > Bacillaceae > Neobacillus > Neobacillus sp. C211. The sequence continues at coordinate 145,838 of NZ_JBPXRO010000014.1, read as the reverse complement.
GAATTAGCAAAAAAGCTTGGATTAAAAGAGTCCTTTTTAAAGAACCTTCGTGAAGCACAGATAGGATCTAGAGGCTATAAAACCCTATCTGCATTAAAGAAATATGAGATTAAACCAATCGTGGTCGATGAGGATGGAACAACAAAGGGATTAGCTCAATCACTCGAAACCGTAGATCTCTCTGGAAAAAGAGTTATGTTGCAACTTCACGGGGAAACAGCACCAGTATTAACAAAATTTCTCGAAGATCGCGGTGCTATTGTCCAGAAGTTACTTCCATACCAGCACATAGCACCTGAAAAAGAGATGGTGGCAAGGTTATGTAATGAACTTCAGTCCGGTGAATGTGACGCGGTATGCTTTACTACAGCAACCCAGGTTCACTCGCTTTTTGACTATGCAAGAGAACATGAAATCTTGACAGACATCATTGATTCCTTCAAACAAAAAACAGTAGCTGCAGCCGTGGGAAAAGTAACCGCAGCAGCATTAAAAGAGCAAGGGGTAGAACGGATCCTTGTTCCTGAAAATGAGAGAATGGGAGCAATGGTTATCGAGTTGTCTAAATATTTTCAAAGTTAAACATAGCAGGGTGTACCTTCTAAAAAAGGTACACCTTTTTATTAAAGAGGTTCATTTCCTCCACATTCGTAGAAAATGTCGAGAAGTTTTTTACGATTATTTTATAATAAGTCAGTTTTACTTTGAAGGAAGATGCATTGTTAGGTAAGTAATACTTTACTGATTAGACATTTGAAAATGAACAAATAAAGCTTGTAAGATTAATTGACAATTCGATTTCTTTTTACAATATTTTTGGTATTATTGTGTTAAATTGAAAAAGTATTCAGAAAAGTGTACAAGAAATCTGCCCTCTGATATAACTATATCCAAAATTCCTTATCATTTCCAATTTTCATCCAACAACAATACTCCCCTAGGGTTTCATTCATAGTAAATTACTTTCTTTTTACATAATGATTAATTAAATGCTTGCATCAATTTACAGATTGTTAGGTGAAATGTCTAAAATCAGTCTGTAAAATTATAATAAGATGCAGAATTTTCTGCGAAGTAGATAATTGACTAAAGGAGTTGATCTCTTTTTGGTAATATCAGTTTATTAAAGCGCTTACATTTTTAAGATCAGCACTTAATTGATTTATTTATTCCATATGTATTGGCCATAAACCATTCATATAAGAAGGAGGGCTTCTCTTTGGCGAATGAAAAAATGCAGCGTATATCCTTATCTAATCTTGAAAAAAACTTTCTAGAGGTGGAGCAGGGACTGACAAACCAAGAAGCTGTTGAAGAATCCAATCGATGCCTCTATTGCTATGATGCTCCATGTATAAAGGCCTGCCCGACAGGTATTGATATTCCAACCTTTATTAAAAAAATTGCCTCAGGAAACTTACTAGGTTCTGCTAAAACAATCATGTCCTCAAATCCAGTTGGTGCAAGCTGTTCTAGGGTTTGTCCAACGGATGAACTATGTGAAGGAGCTTGCGTCCTAAATCATTCAACCAAGCCAATTATGATAGGCAATCTACAAAGATATGCTACGGATTGGGCAATGACAAATGAACAAGTACTTTTTCGACCAGGTCAATCGAATGGACGAACAGTTGCTGTCATCGGCGGTGGTCCGGCTGGACTATCGGCGGCAAGGGAACTGGCAAGATTAGGTTACGAGGTTACTATATTTGAGGGGACCGAGAAAGCAGGCGGCTTAAATACGTATGGAATTGTCTCTTTCCGTTTACCTCAAAGAATATCCTTCTGGGAAGTAGAGCAGGTTGAGAAATTGAATGTAACCATTAAAACGAACACAATGGTCGGCAAGGATATTTCAGCGGAAGAAATTACTGAAAATTTTGATTATGTAGTCTTGGCAGTAGGTATGGCACATGTTCCAAACCTGGGTGTTGAAGGCGAAAACTTAGCGGGTGTATTTGATGCGATTGAATTTGTCAAGGCAACAAAAAGTGGCCAGTTATCCGAAGAGTTTGTTGGAAAAAAGGTTGTCGTAATTGGTGCTGGGAATACCGCGATTGATGGTGCGACTTGTTCCGTTCGGTTAGGAGCTGAAAACGTCAAAATCTTATACCGAAGGACGGAAGAAGAAATGACGGCCTATGAATTTGAATATGATTTTGCCAAACAAGACGGTGTGGAATTCCGCTGGTTAACAGCACCAAAAAGGATTATCGGTGATGAAACCGGGAAGGTAACCGGAATAGAGTGTATCAAAATGAAACTTGGGGACCCAGAAAAAGATGGACGGCGCAGACCTGTAGCAATCGAGGGTTCCGAATATGTGCTTCCTGTCGATGCTGTGGTAAAAGCAATCGGGCAAACCAGACACCTGAAGTTAATTGAAGGGTTCAAACTTAGCCATGATGGCGGGGTTGTCAAGGTAGATAAAGAAACCCTCCAAACCTCCAATCCCAAAGTGTTTGCATGCGGAGATGTTGTGTTTGGTAAAGGGAATGGGGACGCCATGGTCGTAACCGCTGCGCAACAGGGAAAAGATGTGGCCTATTCCATTCATAAACAATATTCTTTTGTCGGAACGGCAAAATAACTTCTTATTTGATAAAAAGGGGAGAAAAATAGATGGCTGATTTACGTATTAATCTTGCAGGGATTAAATCTCCTAACCCGTTCTGGCTGGCTTCAGCACCGCCTACCAACTCTGGCTATCAGGTACAGAGAGCCTTTGAAGCTGGTTGGGGTGGGGCAGTCTGGAAAACATTGGGCGATCCTATTTTGAATGTATCATCAAGGTTTGCTGCAATTAGTTTTAACGGACAAAGGGTGGCCGGTTTCAATAATATTGAACTAATCACCGACCGACCTTTAGATGTCAATTTAAAAGAAATCTATGAAACCAAAAAGCGATTTCCTAAGCATGCGATCATTGCTTCGTTAATGGTGGAACCAAAGCAGGAAAAGTGGCATGAAATCGTTAAACGTGTGGAGGATGTCGGTGTTGATGGACTTGAGTTGAATTTTGGCTGTCCCCACGGGATGGCAGAGCGCGGCATGGGTTCGGCTTCTGGCCAGGTCCCTGCACTTGTTGAGCGTCAGACTTTTTGGGTGAAAGAAGTTGCTAAGACACCTGTTATTGTAAAATTAACGCCAAATATCACTGATATTACTGCAACAGCTGAAGCTGCTTGCAACGGTGGTGCGAATGCGATCAGTATGATTAATACGATTAATAGTCTCATGGGCGTCGACCTAGATTCTTGGAATACCATTCCACATGTGGCCGGGAAGGGAGCACATGGCGGCTATTGCGGACCTGCAGTTAAGCCGATTGCCTTAAATATGGTCGCTGAATGTGCTAGACATCCGCATATTAACGTGCCAATTTCGGGGATTGGCGGCATTTCCAATTGGAGGGATGCCGTTGAATTTATGTTGATGGGAGCGACAGGCGTTCAAATTTGTACAGCCGCAATGCACCATGGGTTCCGAATCGTTGAAGATATGATTGAAGGACTCAGCAATTATCTAGATAGTAAAGGAATTGCCTCTGTGACTGAAGTCATCGGAAAATCCGTGCCTAGATACTCGGATTGGGGCAACTTGGATTTAAATTACAATATCGTCGCAAAAATCAATTCCGATGTCTGTATCAATTGCAATAAGTGCCATATTGCCTGCGAAGATACCTCGCATCAATGTATCGATATGTTGAAGGACGCAAATGGAAAGAGCTTCCTCAAAGTGAGGGAAGAGGATTGTGTCGGTTGTAATTTATGTTCGATCGTATGTCCTGTAGATGGGGCGATTGATATGGTCGAAGCAGCAAGAGAATTGCCGCCGATGACTTGGAATGAACGACAGGCTGCCTTAAGTGGAGTTGTAGAATGTAAAGCAGATCTAACCAAGTAGAAGATTTGGAGGGAACAATTGATGAAAAAAATTATCAAAAACGGGACCATTGTCACGGCTGCAGACACATACCAAGCAGAAATTTTAATCGAAGATGGTAAAATAATACAAATCGGTACGAATCTATCAGCGATTGGCGCGGAAATAATCGATGCGAAAGGCTGTTTTGTTTTTCCAGGAGGGATCGATCCACACACCCATCTCGATATGCCATTTGGTGGAACGGTGACAAAGGATGATTTCGAATCAGGGACCATAGCTGCTGCCTTTGGCGGAACGACAACGGTTATTGATTTTTGCTTAACCAATAAGGGGGAGCCGCTGAAAAATGCGATTCAGACATGGCATGATAAATCACGAGAAAAAGCAGTTATTGATTATGGTTTCCACTTAATGATCTCAGAAATCAACGAGAATGTTCTCAGTGAGCTCCCTCAAGTTATTACTGAAGAAGGAATTACCTCTTTTAAGGTATTTATGGCTTACAAAAATGTATTTCAAGCGGATGATGAAACATTGTTCAAGACACTTATCTCTGCAAAAGAACACGGAGCCTTGGTCATGGTCCATGCAGAAAATGGGGATGTCATTGATTACTTAACGAAAAAAGCCCTTGATGAAGGGAAAACGGCACCGATTTATCACGCACTAACGAGACCACAGGAATTAGAGGGCGAAGCTACAGGCCGTGCAGCAAAATTCACGGGACTTGCCAATTCACAGTTATATGTAGTCCATGTCTCCTGTGCAGATGCAGTAGAACAAATAGCGATAGCCCGAAGCAAGGGCTTTGATGTCTGGGGAGAAACCTGTCCTCAATATTTAGTCCTTGATCAAAGCTATTTAGAAAAGCCTAATTTTGAAGGTGCTAAATATGTTTGGTCACCGCCATTAAGAGAGAAGTGGAATCAGGATGTTCTTTGGAATGCTTTGAAGAGTGGTCAATTGCAAACGATTGGTTCTGACCAATGTTCCTTTGATTTTAAAGGGCAAAAGGATTTAGGAAGAGATGATTTTACTAAAATACCGAACGGCGGTCCAATAATTGAAGATCGTTTGTCGGTTTTATTCTCAGAGGGGGTGAAGAAGGGACGGATTAGTCTGAATCAATTTGTTGATATTACCTCAACCCGCAGCGCAAAGCTTTTTGGCTTATTCCCAAAAAAAGGGACAATCACCATCGGTGCAGATGCAGACCTTGTTATCTTTGATCCGAATATCGAACGTGTGATTTCGGCCGAAACACATCATATGGCTGTTGACTACAATGCGTTTGAAGGTATGAAGGTAACCGGCGAGCCTGTTTCGGTGTTGTCTCGTGGGGAATTTGTTATTCGCGACAAGCAATTTGTTGGAAAACCAGGTTCTGGCCAATATTTGAAAAGGGAGAAATATAATAAAAATACACTAGTAAACCAAAATGAAACATTATCTATCTAGCTAATTATCTTAGCTTCACTTAAACACTAATCGAACTACTCCTATTTGCAATTGCTCAGATTTGCTGGGCAATTGCCTTATTAATTGTATGTTGACCGTTTGTTGAAATTGTCTAGTATTCTAGAAAATCAAACCGAAAACAAGGAGTGTTCACATGAAAAAAAGCCACTTAAAATCACCAGATTTATTACCGATACACCATAAGGACAGGACAATCACCAAATTAGGTTACTCGTTTATGTGGGTGGGAATGGTGGTCGTTCTTGCCACCTTTGCGATTGGTGGAGCAGGGGTTAAGAGTTTATCTTTACCATGGGTCATTCTAGCAACGGTCATTGGAGGTCTTGCGATTGGATTTTTCATTTCATTGATCTCAGATATCGGAATTGAACATGGCTTGTCCTTCCCAGTTTATATGAGAGCACCGTTTGGAATAATCGGAACCCATATCCCTTCTATTACCCGAGGAATAACGGCATCGATGTGGTTCGGCGTAAATACTTACTTTGGCTCGACGGCGATGAATGGTATCTTAAATATTTTATTTGGCTTTGATAATTGGTTTGTTTGCTTCCTAATCTTTGCGGCGGTTCAACTGATTAATACTGCACTTGGTATAAAATCGATTGAGCGATTTGCCGATTTAGCCGCACCTATTATTCTGATCATTTCACTATGGATGTATGTGTCATTATCAGATCAGGCAACAGCTGCAGGCAGAGAGGTCTGGAGTTGGGTCGAGTCCCCTGTAACCGGCGGAGCTGCTTTTTCAGCCTTTTTAGTTGTTATTTTTAGTAATATGGGTTTTTGGGCGACATTAAGTGCAGATATTCCCACTATTTCACGCTTCATCAAGGCACCAAAAAATGAAAAGAACTGGTTTAAGCGAAATAGAGCTTCTTTAATGGGGAACCTTGTCGCAATGCCACTTACACAAACATTTATGATTGTCATTGGTGCGGTTTCCTATATTGCCGTATTAAACGCTGATCCAGTGGTCGCACTCCAAAAGGCAGCAAGCGGCTTTATCCTTGCTATATTACTGTTAATGATTGTCCTAGCCCAGTGGTCGACCAATACAGCAGCAAATGTTGTGCCAGCAGCAACCATTTTTTCAAACGTGGGCGGTCCGAAGTTCCCATTTTGGGCAGGTGTCATCACTGCTGGAATTGTCGGGACTATTGTTCAGCCATGGCAGTTGTTTGATGTTATTATTCAAGTTCTTCTCTTTGTCGGAGGTATTCTAGCAGCAATAGTCGGTATATTGTTTGCTGATTATTATCTGCTTCGGAAAAGACGTGTAAATGTAACAGAATTATACGAGAACCATGGCCAATTTAAATATATGGGCGGAGTAAATTTAGCTGGATTTATTGCCTGGATTATTGGGGCAGTAGCATCTTACTTTGTTCCGAATTATGGGTTTTTAGTTGGTTTTATCATTGGTGCTGGGGTGTATTATGTCCTCGCCAAATACTGGTGGTTCCAAAAGTATCCTCAGGCAGAAATCGTGGATCCGAGCGACGAGAAATATTTAGGTATTTCCGTAGGCCGGGATTGGGTAATTGAAGAAAACACATATGAAACAGTTATGGAAGAAATTCCAAATAATGTAGATTTATATTAAGCTAAACAGGATATAACAAATAGTTTATGAAATTAAAAGGGGGAGATTGGATGTCAGATTATCAGCAATTTCTAGATGAAAGAGACAAAATTGATTACTTTATTCAGAAAGGCTATCGAATTAATGGGGTTAAAGAACATTTAAATGGGGCAACTGTTGAATTTTTACATCCCCAAGGAAATGTATTTGAAACACTTTTGATTGGAACAGCAAATGCACGAAAATATTTTACTAGTCTTTTATTGAAGCAGAATCACACAAGTTCGTGAGTGCTAAGTGTTACAAGATAATATTAGGGGGTGGGAAGTTTGGAATTCTATTTAAGATCAAAGGATAATGCGTACCCTTGTGTAGTCACAATAGATGAAGACAATGGACGTTATACGATACGAAAATCTGATTCTAGCGGTGAGTACTTCAACTCTCCTAAAGAATTAGTGGCCTGGATCATGGAAAATTGGCAGTCTGAAGACTTTCTAGATCGTAATGAATTTGAGTCAATGCTTAGTAAAATAAAAGTATACTTCCCGATAATACTCTAGATATATAGTGAAAGGATTGGTTGCAGGACCAATCCTTTTTCACCTATTATTCTGTTTTCACTTTTGCGAGGAGAGCCAAATGATGAAAGAACATTTTCAATTAACGGTGGCAGATATTTTAAATCGAAAGCATTTTGAAAATGCACGTGTTATCGCTGGGGAAGACGGTATTCATCGATTCGTCAAATGGGTTCATATCGTCGAGGTCACCAGTATTCGAAATCTTCTTAATGGAGATGAACTTATTCTAGCAACAGGTGTTGCCTGGAAAGATAATACCGATTTATTTGTTTCGATGGTAATGGAATTTTTTGAAAACAATGCAGCTGGTTTATGTATTGAAATGGGGACATACATGACAGCCATCCCAGAGGAAGTGATAAATATTGCTAATGAACATCAATTTCCAATTATTATTTTTACACAGGAAGTTCCGTTTGTGAAAATTACTCAAGACATCCACTCAATCATTATTAACCAGCAATACCAGAAGATTTCAGATTTAGAGCATTACTCGCAAAGCTTAAATAAACGACTTCTAACGATGGAGAGTTATGGTGATATTCTTCAATGCATTTTTTCTGCATTGGATTTACAAATTATTTTCCGCTTAAAGAATCTGGACTATGAATTTGTCCCGGAAATTAGTCAAGCAGAACAAAAAAAACTAATGACTCAGCTTGAAGAGACCGAATTACACCCATGTGATCATATAGCGTCTGCCCCTATATTCTTATTTGGTCAAGAATATGCAGAGTTATTTATTTATTCAGAGGATATCCCTATAAGTGAATACGATTTTTTGATTTTGGATCGTACCGCAACAGCACTGGCCCAGCATTTATTAAGGGAAATGTATGTCGAAGAAAAAAAGCGCGTCGAGGAGTTTGAGTGGCTTTACGGCTGGCTTGAGGGTGAACATTCACTCGAAAGCATTAGTGAATATTTTACACAGAACGGGATTAAAACAAAAACGAATGAAGCAGTGGTCTTAATCACAAAGCTTATTCCTCTAAAAGAAAAAATAACCCAAGATGTTACCTATTTAAAGTTATTATTTCGCTCGGTATTTGAACAGAATGGCTTCACTGTGTTTCCTGTTGAAAAAAGGAATGAGCTTATATTCATTCTTGTAAATAATCGGACGAAAAAGAATGCAAAGGAACGGATTAAGAAGGCAATTGAATCCATTACAGAATCAGAGTTCATTAGAAAACAGTGCTCAGCAAAAATCTTGATTGCGGTAGGAAATTTTATTGGAAATTTAAATGAAGTACATAGAAGTTATCTCACAGCAAAGGAAACTCAGCGAATACAGCAAAAGATGACCAATAAAGCGACTTATTATTTTTATGAGGATCTGCATTTATATCGTCTTATTTCACAAATGAGTAAACACGTTAACCTAAAAGAGATTGCAGCAGAGTATTTACAGCCTGTTATTCAATATGATCAAAAATATAATGGCAAGCTGCTAGAGACATTAAAGGTCTATTTAGAATGTAATGGATCAAAACAAGAAGCCGCAAGTAAGCTATTTATTGTCAGGCAAACACTGTACCATCGCCTGCAAAAGCTTGAAAACATTCTGGGAGAAGACTTTATGGATCATGAAAAACGAGTAGCTATCGAATTCATGCTTCTTGTCCAAGATTACTTATCAGCTTCCCAACAAAATACAAGCAATACCAGTTTCAGAAAAACAGAATAAATGTCCAATTACTATTCAAATCGTCAAAGAATTGGTTCGCCTCAATTAACATTTTGTCTAATGAAAGCATGGTTTAGATACGAGATAATGAGATTATAAGGCTATCAAGGTAGAAAATTCAAAACACTATTTATAAAAAAATTAGGAGGTTATATATATGAGTGTAACAAAAAAAGATACGGCCATTTTAAAGAATTTCATTAACGGTGAATGGGTGAACTCGAACAGCGTCCAAACACTAGATGTACCCAATCCTGCTACGAATGAGCTGTTAACAAAGGTACCTGTGTCAACGAAAGAGGATGTAAATCTAGCGGTGGCAGCGGCTAAGGCTGCTTTTAAGGAGTGGAAAAATGTCCCGGTTCCAAAAAGAGCCAGAATTCTTTTTAAATACCACCATCTGTTAACTGAAAACCATAAAGAATTAGCAAGATTAATTGTGCTAGAAAATGGAAAGGCATACAAAGAAGCTTACGGTGAGGTCCAGCGCGGGATTGAGTGTGTTGAATTTGCATCAGGTGCTCCAACGTTAATGATGGGAGAAACGTTATCAGGTATTGCTGAAGATATTGATTCCGAAATGTTCCGATACCCTGTAGGGATTATCGGCGGGATTACACCCTTTAACTTCCCGATGATGGTCCCGCTATGGATGTTCCCGCTAGCGATCGCTTGTGGTAATACGTTTGTGCTAAAGCCATCAGAACGCACACCAATATTAGCTAATAGATTAGCAGAGTTGTTCATGGAAGCTGGTGCACCAAAAGGCGTGTTAAATGTGGTCCACGGTGCTCATGATGTTGTCAATGGCTTACTCGAGCATAAGGACATCGCGGCCATTTCATTTGTTGGCTCACAACCTGTTGCAAAGTATGTTTATCAGCGAGCTGCTGCAGAAGGAAAGAGAGTTCAAGCCCTATCTGGAGCTAAAAATCATCATATTGTCATGCCTGATGCAGATATGGATAAGGCTGTCCAACATGTGATAACTTCTACGTTTGGAAGTGCGGGACAACGTTGTATGGCCTGCAGTGCAGTTGTTGTTGTCGGTGATAATGAGCCGTTTGTAGCCGCATTAAAGAAAAAGGCAGATGAACTAATCATTGGTAACGGAATGGATGATGAAGTGTTATTAACACCGATTATCCGAAGGGAACACCGTGAAAAAGTACTTGGCTATATTGAAAAAGGGCTTGCGGAAGGCGCTGATTTAATTAGGGATGGACGCAGAGAAATGGATGAGCTCCCAGAAGGAAATTTCTTGGGACCTACTATTTTTGATCACGTCACACCTGAAATGACAATTGCCAGGGAGGAACTCTTTGCCCCGGTATTAAGTCTCCTACGTGCCAATGATTTAGACGAAGGGTTGGAATATATTCGAAAGTCCAGGTATGGCAACGGCGCAACCATCTATACGAACAATGCGAAAGCGATCCGTCAATTCCGTGAAGAAGCAGAAGCAGGTATGCTTGGCATTAATGTTGGCGTACCGGCAACAATGGCATTCTTCCCATTTTCGGGCTGGAAGGATTCCTTCTATGGTGACATGCATGTAAACGGGAAAGACGGTTTAAATTTCTATACTCGCAAAAAAATGATTACCTCTCGTTTTGACGGTTAAGTTAGTGGCAAGATTACTTTTGGTGTCAGGCACCAATATTTTGAAATGGAGGGAAGCGCGATGGTTCAAACAAGTCGTCCTCAGGAAACTTTATTGGAACAGGATGATAAATATGTATGGCACTCAATGAAGCCTTATAACCCTAAAGCCACAATCGTTGCAGCCAAGGCGGAAGGGTCATGGGTGACTGATTCAGACGGGAAACGTTACTTAGATGCGATGGCGGGCCTTTGGTGTGTGAACGTCGGTTATGGCAGGACCGAGCTTGCCGAAGCGGCCTATGAACAACTGAAGGAAATGGCCTATTTTCCACTTTCACAAAGCCATGTTCCAGCAATTAAACTAGCAGAAAAGCTGAATCAGATGTTAGGTGATGAATATGTCATCTTTTTCTCAAACAGCGGCTCTGAGGCAAACGAAACCGCCTTTAAAATAGTAAGACAGTACCATCAGCAAAGGGGTGAACATAATCGTTACAAAATTGTCTCCCGCTATCGAGCGTATCACGGGAATTCTATGGGGGCCTTGGCTGCCACCGGGCAAGCGCAAAGAAAATACAAGTACGAACCGCTTGCACCAGGTTTTATTCATGTTTCACCACCGGATTCCTACAGGGATGATACGAATGTAGGAGATCCGAAGGAATTGTCTTCCGTCAAAGAAGTAGACCGGACCATGACATGGGAGTTGAGTGAAACAATCGCAGCAATGATTATGGAACCGATTATTACCGGAGGTGGTGTCCTCATTCCGCCCGATGGCTATATGAAAGCGGCAAAAGAGGTATGTGAAAAACACGGGGCACTGCTCATTGTCGATGAGGTTATTTGTGGCTTCGGCCGTACAGGAAAGCCATTCGGGTATATGAACTATGGCGTGAAGCCAGACATTATAACGATGGCAAAAGGGATTACCAGTGCGTACCTGCCCCTTTCCGCTACAGCTGTCCGTAGAGACATTTACGAAGCATTTAAAGGCACTGAGGAGTATGATTACTTCCGCCATGTCAATACGTTTGGAGGAAATCCAGCTGCTTGTGCACTCGCCTTAAAAAACCTTGAAATTATGGAAAATGAAAAATTATTTGATCGTTCCCGTGATTTAGGGGAGCAACTCTTAAATGATTTGAAGAATCTTTTAAAAGATCATCCCCATGTTGGCGATGTCCGTGGAAAAGGGTTATTGATCGGAATTGAATTAGTAAAGGATAAGCGGACCAAGGAACCATTGGAGAATGACCTTGTCAATCAGGTTATCGCCAGTTGTAAGCAGGAAGGAATTATCATCGGAAAAAATGGCGCAACAGTAGCGGGATATAACAATGTATTAACATTGGCACCGCCATTAACGATTAAGCAGGTAGATTTAACCTTCCTGATCAAAACACTTACGGAGTCACTTCAGAAAATTAGATAAAAATAAAAAAGAACCCATGTATTTACAAATGTAAATTTCATGGGTTCTTTTTTTCAGAGGTTATCTATTTTTTCTCCTTCTAGGTCGAAACCGGAAATCGTCACTACTTTCATAATCGGTAAAGGTATTAACAACTGGGGCAGCATCCACAAAATTATTTTTCACTTTTTTAGGCATCACAGGCGCCACTTTAACCTCCTTAACTACATCAGCTACTACCACTTCAATCTCCTGTTGCGGCTTTTTGTTCTTAGCATTTCCAGTTTTATCTTGGACACCTTCAACGTTAGTACTCAAATTTTCTAGAGCAGTACTAAAAGTTTTAACCTCAGTACTTAGTGTTTCAACCCCAGTACTTAGTGTTTCAACCTCAGGACTTAGAGTTTCATCATCAGTACTAAAACTTTTTAATTCAGTATTAAAAGTTTTTAATTCAGTATTAAAAGTTTTTAATTCAGAACTAATAGTTCTAACTTCAGGTATTTCCTCTTTAATTTCATCAATTACTTCGATCACCTCAACCACCACTTCTTCATCAGCAACATTGTCCTCATTATCATTACTTAATTCCGCTTCATCCTCAGTTACTTCATCCATTTCGTCATCTTCGACTAAAGATTGTTGTTTTACTTTTATAATTTTTCCAAGTGCATTTGTCCTCATAACAGCAATTCCAATTATTTCATCAATTAGAGCAGTGAATTGATCAAAGTCCACATTATTTTCACCGCTAGTTTGGATGACTTTTAGAAAATCCTGATGAAATAGATTAAATTCTTGTTCGAACTGTTCGCTGTCCATTTCTCTAAAAGATGTCCCTTTAATACGAATAAATCCATAAATTAATTTACTCACTACCTTAGAAACGGCTTGCAATTCCTCTTCGCTTAAATCAGAATCATTAGTTAGATAATAATGGACATCCCGTAGGGTTTGATAATAACTCTTAAAATTCCGGCTTATTTCTAGGAAATCAAAATTATTCATTAGAAATATCCCTCCATATATATTTGATGTATAATATTCGGTTATCAGCACAATGCTCTTTTTTATTAAAGATATGTAGGGAATATGCATATAGAAGGGATTATTTTTATGAAAGTGATAAATTTTATTAAAGAGTGGCAGCAGGCACTTCAAAATGAAATATTCCATTTAAAAAAATTTGGCAGTAATAAATTTCAAGTTTCAAATGGCAGGTTGCTTTCAACGGAAGGTTCCTATACATACTACTTTGATACCGCTATTTCTATCCGTATACCGATTGGGTCTCAGGTTCGACTTGAATGGGGAAGCATGAAACTGAGTGGACGAGTCCTTTCTTCAGAAGGTAAAGGCGTGATGCTCTCCTTGGAGCAATCTTTCGGAGATTTAATCCATGAAGCGCAGCTTTTTCACGATCCTTGGGAGCTCCTAGAACAGCTCATTGAACGTCTCGATGAGATGAAAAAAAATAAGCAAAAACGAATCAGAGTGAAACGGTTGATGGACCCTTCGATGCCTGCTAAGCATCCGATGGAAAAAAGTAAAAGCAATGTTCATGAGTTAGTTTTACGTTCCAAATACAACCCCGTTACCTTCGTTTGGGGCCCACCTGGAACAGGTAAAACCTACACCTTGGCTCGTGTAGCTGCTAATAAATATTTTCAGGGAAAAAAAGTGTTGATTTTATCACACAGTAACCAAGCAGTTGATGTTCTAATTAGTGAGATTTCGAACTTTATTAATAAGAAGGGACGTTTCCAAGAAGGGGATGTGCTCCGCTATGGTTTCAATACAGGAGAGCAACTCGCCAATCATGAAGCAGTTACAACAAGTCAACTCCTTTTGAAAGAGGATCCTCAGCTTGCGGAAGATAAAGAAACTTTAATAGAGGAAAGACGGAAATTAAAACAGGATATCGCCCGTTCTTTTAGCAAAAGAGACACAAATCAATTGCTAGAGCTTGAGACCAAGATTGCCAGGGTCCTCGAAAAGATTCGCCATAAGGAACTTGAATTTATCAAGGATGCGTTTATTGTCGGGACAACATTGGCTAAGGCAGCGGGTGATGCAGCCATCTATGAAAAAGAATTTGAGATTGTAATCCTTGATGAGGCAAGCATGGCTTATGTTCCTCAGGCGGCATTCGCTGCTTCACTCGGAAAGCGTGTCATTATTTGTGGCGATTTTAAACAATTACCACCAATTGCCTCTTCTCGAGATCCGTTAGTCACGATGTGGCTAAAAGAGGACATCTTCCATCGGGCAGGTGTTGTCGATTGGGTAAAGGATGGGATGCTTCATCCGCACTTATTTTTATTAAAAGAGCAACGGAGAATGCACCCGGATATTTCTGCGTTTACGAATCAGACCATTTATCATTCGCTTGTGGGGGATCATGAAAGTGTTCTAAAAAGTAGAAAAAGAATCGTCGACCTTGCGCCTTTTCCAGGAATGGCAGCGGTACTTCTTGATACAAGTCATCTTGGGGCACATTGCATGACAGAAAAGGGGTCAAATTCACGGTTGAATTTGTGGCAGGTATTATTGTCTTTTCAATTAATCCATGAATCCTACCAGGCTGGGTCAAGATCGATTGGATATGTCACACCATACCGCGCTCAAGCCAATTTAATGGAGCTGATTCTAACAGATTTATATGAACAAGAACTCTTAGCAGCCGATATTATTGCTGCGACCGTACACAGATTCCAAGGCAGTGAGCGTGATGTCATGGTTTTTGACACCGTTGACAGTGAGCCACAAACACGGGCTGGGATGCTTCTAACTGGCAAGGATAGTGAAAGGTTGATCAATGTTGCGATCACACGAACGAAGGGAAAGTTCATTCATGTCAGCAATCAATCCTTTATCCGGAAGCATGTCTATAATCGTAAAACAATACGTCAGCTTGTAGAACATCAAGAAAAAAATCAGCAAACTATCGGGACAAAAGATATTGGAAAATGGATAAAGGATCAGCACCCCAGATTGCAATGGATCCATGCACTTAAGTTAGAGAAAGTATTCAGAGACATTGATTCTGCTAGATCATCGATCATTATTTCTTTACCAGAACAAACATTTCTTTCCGCACAATGGAAGGATAAGCTGAAAAATAGGAGCGATTCTGTAAAATTAACTGTCTATTCAGGAGAGCCTTGGACGGAGTTGCAACCAAATCAATTGCTGAACGAAAGCCAGTCGTTTCCATTTATCATGATTGATGAGCAGCTTTTGTGGTTAGGTTTACCGGTGGAGGCGGCAAAAGGAGTACAACCGCCTTATATTGCAGCCAGACTCAATTCAGAGAAGGTATGTGAGTATTTT
Source organism: Neobacillus sp. C211 (assembly GCF_051842875.1). Lineage (NCBI taxonomy): Bacteria > Bacillati > Bacillota > Bacilli > Caryophanales > Bacillaceae > Neobacillus > Neobacillus sp. C211. The sequence goes on along the minus strand of NZ_JBPXRO010000014.1, from coordinate 130,257 downwards.
ATGGGACAGTTTCAGGCTCGGGAGTAGTTGTATTATAAGTTTGAGTGGAGGGGAGTCCCTCCACTTTTAAATAACCAGAATGATAATTTCACTAAATGAACTAATTTGTCTATAGTTTGACATAATAACCTAATTTAATTAAAATTAGGTTATATAATCTAATTAATTTGGTTAAAGGGGATAAAAAATGAATTATCCTATATCTATTTTTATTCTGGATGTTAGTAATTCCTCATCAGAAAAAATGGGGGAGGAACTCACTGTATATTTGGATGAGTTAGTCGACAGGATCACTTGTTGGACAAAGAATATTGGTCCTACCAAAATAAAGCATCGTGCTGGAGATGAAATTATTTTTGTTGGACCTGGTTATTCAACCGCTTATACGATTGCATTTTTTGTAAGCAGGGTATGGAGATACAAGGATCATATGCCTTATTTTGGCTTGGCTTTTGGTGATATTGAAAAAGAGTTAAAGGAAGTGGATCTTGAAAAATGGATCCATCCATTAGTCAAACAGGCAAGATATGCAAATGATTTAATAAAACAAGAAAAGCACAGAACGCTATTTAAGTTTGAACTGGACCAGTTTTACCCAAGTGATATGAATTACTCGTTACCCTATCACCAGTTCAGAAATGAATTTGAGAAACTGATGAATACGTTATTAAATTTGCAGCTCAAATTTATTAGGAGTCAAACGGAAATTCAGGAGCTCGTATGTTCGCTCTACCTTATTTTAAATCAGCAAAAGGCGATTGGTAAGCTTCTAGGGAGAACGGCTCCTACAATATCGAGCCATTTTAAAAAGGGAAATAGTGAAGAAATCCTAGATACTTTTTCAAAAATTATTAGTATACTGCATTCATTACAGGAAAAGGCCTACCCTGAATGTACAAACAATCCACAACAGATAAATGAAAAATTAACCAAAAGCATCCGGAATGATTTGAAGGGAAGAATAAATACACTCATTGATTCTTAGATTCCAGCATAGAGAGAGGAGAAACCATGTTATTTTTCTGTCTAGTTATTGCACACTTAATTGCTGATTTTTATTTACAAACAGATGACATGGTCATTGAAAAACGAAAGAATTTACGAAAGCATATCGTTCACCATTTTTTCATGACTGCACTTGTCCTTATCAGTTTCTGGATTTTCCAGTTCAATGTTGAGAATGTCCTTAAAAACTTATTAATCCCCTTGATTGTTATCGTGCTGACGCATCTTTTGGTGGATTTATTAAAGATTAAACTGCTTGAAAATATAAAAATAAATAACGAAGAAAACATGAAGCGGTTAGGTTTCTTCGTTCTAGATCAGTTACTGCATCTAGGAGTAATTATTTTAGCATGTGAGTTGTGTTTTGATTTTAAAATTGAACGTTTTTTTCAGAAGCAATCTAACCTGAATTTTATTGATTCTGTGCTATTTACAGTCATCATTGTTATCTTAGCAACAAGTGTAAGCGGGCATATGATCAAAATTCTCCTAGGAAACTTACCCAGCCAGCTTTTAACCTTTGAGGGGAAATATACATTTAAAAATGAACGAAATGAAGCAGAGATTTTACATAAGGGTAAAAACGGATTAACTGAGGTATACAATTATACTATTTTTAGTAAGCATGAACTTTCGCGTGGCAAATTAATCGGCTATATTGAGAGATTACTAGTTTTATTGCTAACGTTTTATAGTGCCTATCCAGCAATAGGATTTATTGTCACTGCCAAATCGATTGCCCGGTTTAAACAAATGGATGACAGGGAATGGGCAGAATATTTTCTGCTGGGAACACTTTCCTCGATGTTTCTAGGAATCACACTTGGCATTTTGTTAAAAGTAGTACTTACGTAAGCATCGAGTGGGTGCTTTTTTATAATTTATAGGGATTCAAAAAGTTGACGGAAAAATCATTTAGCATTACTATTATCTCGTATTCGAGATATTTAAAAAAGTGATGAACATTTTAGGACGATTAGGAAATGACCAAGTTTCTAACAATAACTGTAAGGAAACTTTTTAATTGAGGAAGGGGACGGACGACGATGAAACATATTTTTCAAAAAGGGAAAGACGCAAGCAAACCAACTTTTTTATTGCTGCATGGGACAGGCGGAACAGAATTAGATTTGATTCCTTTAGCAGGGAAAATCGATGAGGAGGCATCTTTTCTAAGTGTGCGTGGAAATGTCCTTGAAAATGGGATGCCGCGTTTTTTCCGAAGATTAGCGGAGGGTATTTTTGATGAAGAGGATCTTATTTTTCGCACAAAAGAATTATATGAATTTCTAGAAGATGCAGCTAAAAAATATGAATTTGATCGAAACAATGTCATTGCGATTGGATATTCAAATGGTGCAAATATTGCTGCCAGTTTGTTGTTCCAGTATCAAGATGCCTTAAAAGGAGCAATTCTCCATCATCCAATGGTTCCTTTAAGAGGGATTTCTTTGCCTGATTTATCAGGAACATCCGTATTTATTGGTGCTGGAACAAATGATCCTATTTGTTCACCATTGGAATCAGGTGAACTCGAAAAGATGTTGGAGCAGGCTCAGGCTAAGGTCCACCTTCATTGGGAGCATAATGGACATCAATTAACCTTTGATGAAGTTGAGGCAGCAGCGCAATGGTATAAAAAACTCATTAAAAAGAGCTAATCTATTTAGCTTTTTTTTTTCAATAATTTAAAATATTCTATTGACTTTTATCCAATTTCTAAGGATAATCAAAGAAATATAAATCGAAAACAGTTTGGGATTAGTAAATCTTTGGAACGTGATAGAGAGTGAAACCCGTTGGCTGAAAGGTTTCTCACGGAAAAAAGTCTGAACCTGCCCTCACACGCTGCTTATGCAAACATAAGCCGTCACCCTCGTTACGGGATTAAGTGGGTGCATGGCATCAATAAAGGTGGTACCGCGGAAACGACTTTCCGTCCTTTTTTTTAGGACAGAAGAGTCGTTTTTTTTATTTTATAAAAAGAAAGGTTCGGAATGCTATGAAAAAACAGCTGGTGGTTGTAAAGATTGGGAGCAGCTCACTCACAAATGCCTCAGGAACAATTTCTGAAGAAAAAATAAGAGACCATGTAGAGGCACTTGCCTTTTTGAAAGAGCAAGGCCATGAAGTTCTCCTTATTTCATCCGGAGCAGTTGCAGCAGGATTTGGCTCACTTGGATATCCATCTCGTCCAAAGACAGTTGCTGGGAAACAAGCGGCCGCAGCTGTGGGACAAGGGTTGTTGATGCAGAATTATATACAATTATTTAAAGAGTTTGCGATAGTTCCAGCCCAAATCCTATTAACTCGTGAAGATTTTTACAGCCAGGTTCGGTTTCATAACCTCTTTAATACCATTCATGAGTTACTTCAAAAAGGTGTATTACCGATCATTAATGAAAATGATTCGGTTGCGATTGAGGAATTGACTTTCGGTGACAATGATATGCTCTCAGCGCTCGTTAGTGGGTTTTTACATGCGAATGCATTGATTATTTTAACAGATGTGAATGGTTTATATGATGGCAATCCAAAATCATCGAAAGAGGCAAAAAAATATCATTTTATCCCTGAAATATCTGAAAAACTCCTCGGTGTTGCCGGAGAAAGCGGTTCTTCTGTTGGAACTGGTGGAATGAAATCAAAATTACTAGCTTCAAAAAAAGCTCTTTCCCTTGGTGTCAGTGTTTTCGTCGGCACTGGTGCTGGAAAGGAAAAACTGGTTGATATTTTAACTGGTAAGGGAGATGGGACGTATATAGGCGGACCATTCCAAACGCAAATGCAAATGAGAAAGCAATGGATTGCTTACCACTCTCAGGTCGGTGGTGTGATCGAAATTGATGATGGCGCGGAAAAGGCCGTTGTGTTCCAGGGCAAAAGTTTACTTCCTGTGGGTGTCACGAATGTCATTGGTGAGTTTAACGCCTTAGATGTGGTCGTTGTCCAGAATCAAAAAGGCAAAATTGTCGGGAAAGGCCAAATTTATTATTCTTCTAAGAATTTACTAAAAGTAAAAGGCTTGCCCAGTGAACAATCGAAGGATTATTCCATTAATAAAAAAGCAGAAGTCATTCATCGTGACAATTGGGTCACAATACCAAAGGAGTGAAACGGAATGAGTGAGTTGTTAGAAAAAGCCAGTAAATTAAAGAAAGCTGCTAAACAATTGGGAATGCTGTCAGCGGAAGAAAAAAACAATGCGTTATTGAAGATGGCTGACCATTTATTAACTGAAAAAGAATGGTTAATTACTGAAAATGCCAAGGATATTGAAGCGGGAAAAGAAAATGGATTTTCCGCTTCGCTGTTGGATCGACTGATGTTAACAGAAGAAAGAATCGAGCAGATCGTGGATGGGGTTCGCCAGTTAATTGATTTGAAGGATCCAATTGGTGAAATAATCGAAGCATGGGACCGTCCGAATGGTTTACAAATAGAGATGATCCGTGTCCCGCTCGGGGTGGTTGGAATGGTGTATGAAGCACGACCCAATGTTACCGTTGATGCGGGAAGTCTTTGCTTAAAAGCTGGAAATGCAGTTCTTTTAAGAGGGAGCTCTTCCGCCATTCATTCCAATAAGGCACTTGTCCATCTAATGCGCAAGGCACTTGCAGAAACGGCTATACCTGTCGATGCCGTTCAACTATTGGAGGACACGAGCCGTGAAACAGCTTCAGAAATGTTTAAACTGAATCAATACCTAGATGTTCTCATACCACGCGGCGGAGCTGGGTTAATTCAATCAGTGATCCAAAATGCTACGGTTCCAGTTTTGGAGACGGGTGTAGGCAACTGTCATGTTTTCATTGATGAAACAGCAAATGAAACGATGGCAATAGATATCGCAATTAATGCAAAATTGCACCGTCCATCTGTTTGTAATGCAGCCGAAACTGTAATCATTCACAAAAATTGGCCTTTTGCATCTGAATTATTAAGTTCGCTTCATGACCATGGGGTGGACCTGCGTGGAGATGAAGAATTAGCTTCTGCCTATTCATTTGTAAAACAAGCAACAGAAGAAGATTGGTACTCAGAATTTTCAGCACCAATTTTGGCGGTAAAACTGGTAAGTGATGTGAAGGAAGCAATTGACCATATTGATCAATATGGAACAAAACATTCTGAGGCAATTATTAGTGAAAATTCTGAAAATGTTGGTTTGTTTTTTCAGGCAGTGGATGCAGCGGTGTTATACCATAATGCATCGACTCGGTTCACCGATGGTGAGCAGTTTGGCTATGGGGCAGAAATAGGAATCAGCACACAAAAGCTTCATGCTCGTGGACCAATGGGGCTACGCGCACTCACAACGACAAAAGCGATTGTCCGTGGTACTGGACAAATTCGGTCATAATCATTTCAAGAAAAAAACAAGTAAGAAGGCTGGTTAGTCCTTACTTGTTTTTTATTTTACTTGTCTTTCGTTCGATGCTGTCAGATGGTTATGAAAATAAGGTATACTTTAAGTAGCAAACATATATTCTCATGATTGATTTTCTAGTGAGTTGGTGGGCCAATGTCAGAGGCTATTCATATATCGGTAAGAACGCTCGTTGAACATGTTTTCAAGAGCGGCAGTATTGATTCACGTTTCCGCACTCAATCGACGCTTCTGGATGGGACAAGGATTCATCAAAAGATTCAAAAAACGTATCAAGAAGATGATCAAAAAGAAGTGTATCTCCGTGCGGAAGTCCCATTTGAAGCGCTTTCCTTCATTATTGATGGCAGGTGTGATGGGTTATTGTTTCGTGAGGATGGAGTGATCATCGACGAAATCAAATCATTCTCACAGATGTCAGAGCAGATACAACAAGGCGGATACCCTGTTCACTGGGCACAAGCAAAGCTCTATGCCTATATGCATGCCAAGGATAATGATTTACAGGAAATCTTTGTCCAACTTACCTATGTCCAGGTTGAAACAGAAGTGAAAACATATTTTAAAAAGAAGTGTCAGATTTCAGAACTAGAAGCATTTGTTGGTCAGGTAATAGAAGACTATGCACCATTCGCTAAGCTGCTGCATGAGCATCGGGAAAAACGAAATGGAAGCTGTAAAGAGCTAGCCTTCCCATTTGATTCCTATCGCGAGGGACAGCGGAAATTAGCTGGAGTGGTTTATAAGACGATTTTAGATGAAAAAAATCTGTTCGCTAAAGCGCCAACAGGAATCGGCAAGACGATATCGGCACTCTTTCCTTCAGTAAAGGCAATCGGGGAGGGGCTTCTGAATCGAATTTTCTACCTTACGGCTAAAACGATTACCCGTACAACTGCCGAAGAGGCGTTTAAAAAAATGCGCTCTTCAGGTCTTTGTATGAACACGCTGACCATTACGGCTAAAGACAAGGTTTGTTTTAAAGAGGAAACTGTTTGCCAAAAGGATTATTGTGAATTTGCAAATGGCTATTATGATCGGATCAATGACGCGATTCATGATATCCTAACAAATGAAACCGGCATGACCCGTGAAATAATTGAAATATATGCAAGGAAACATACGGTCTGTCCATTTGAATTTTCGATTGACCTTGCCTATACAGTGGACTGTATCATCTGTGACTACAATTATATTTTCGACCCGCGGGTATCGCTAAAGCGTCTGTTTGAAGAGCAAAAAAAACATACCGTACTCCTAGTCGATGAGGCACATAATCTAGTGGACCGGGGGCGTGAGATGTTTTCAGCAACCTTAAACAAAGAATTATTTCTCCAATTGAAAAAGGATTTTAAGGGTGTCAATAAAGCAATATATGAGTCTGCAACCAAGCTAAATGCTTGGTTTATTTCCCTCAAAAAAGAAAATCTAGATAAATTTGAATTCACCATTGATCATTTGGATGAAGAATTAATTGAACAACTGATTCATTTTGTAGAAAGCGCAGAACAGGTTCTTCAAACAGAAACGTCTCAAACTCTTTTGGAAGCATACTTTGTTGTAAATAATTTTTTAAAAATTACCGAGTTGCTCGATGAACATTATGTCGTTTATGCCGAAAAAATTAAAAACGATTTACTCGTGAAGCTTTTTTGCATTGATCCTTCAAAGCTTCTTAAACAAATGGGGAAGGGCTATCGGTCAAAACTATTCTTTTCGGCCACATTGTCTCCTTTATCCTATTATCAAGATATCCTTGGTGGGAAGGAAGATGATTATGCAATATCTATCCCTTCACCATTTTCAAGCAATCAAGTCGACGTCTTTATCAATCCATTATCTACTCGTTACCGAGACCGGGAACAGACAAAGCGTTCAATTGTATCTGCAATCCAAGCCTTGATTAAAAACCGGCCAGGGAATTACTTTATCTTTTTCCCATCCTATCAGTATTTACTTACTGTTTATGACCAGTTCAAGCAACAAGACCTAGTAACCAATACGATCATCCAAGCATCAGGGATGACCGAAACTGAAAGGGAAGCTTTCTTGGCGGCATTTAAACCCAATCAAACAGAAACATTACTGGGCTTCGCTGTACTCGGCGGTATTTTTTCTGAGGGTGTCGATTTAATTGGAGATCGTTTAAATGGGGTTGTCGTTGTAGGTATAGGATTGCCTCAACTTTGTTTTGAGCGGAACCTCATTAAGGAACATTTTTATCAAAAAGACAAAAACGGTTATGACTATGCCTACGTATATCCTGGCATGAATAAAGTGCTGCAAGCAGGGGGGAGGTTGATTCGCTCGGAGGAGGACCACGGAACCATCGTATTGATCGATGACCGATTCCTCCAGCGACAGTATCAAATGCTCATGCCGCTGGAATGGCAGCAGTATACAGTTGGTTCTCCACAAACACCTCTATTAAAAGGCAAATAAACCCTTATGGAAGATATCCATAAGGGCTTTTTTAGTTAAATTTTTGATAAAATCCTAGTTTCCAACACGCAGATAATATTTATTTTTACAAATAAGGTGACAATTTTGGAAATTAAACATATAATTAATAAAAAGTTGCACAAGGTAAAAACTTTGAAGGCGGGGAAAGAGAGATGGATAACCCTAAAATTATCAAACTTGTAAATGGTCAAAAAGGAAATTTAATAAAAATAACTGATATACATCTAGAGGGTGTCATGAGAAGAAGATTATTAGATTTAGGATTTGTGAATGGAGCGATCGTAGAGGTTATCCGGAAAAGTCCGTTGGGAGATCCAATTGCTTTTCGTGTCAGTCAAACAACCATCGCACTACGAAGAGAGGAAAGCTCAAAAATAGAGGGGGAGTTGGTATCTAATGGGTAAAGAATATCGAATTGCCTTAGCTGGAAATCCGAATACGGGGAAAAGTACCTTGTTCAATGCCTTAACCGGCCTCAGACAACATACAGGGAATTGGGCAGGAAAAACCGTTTCACTTGCACACGGGACTGTTCAGCATAAAGATAAAACGTTTAATCTTATTGACCTTCCTGGCACCTACTCACTTTTCTCGAATTCAACGGATGAAGAAGAAGCTCGAAATTATATCGTTTTTGAAAAACCAGATGTGACGGTTGTGGTATTAGATGCGACTTCATTAGAGCGGAATTTTAATCTTGCTTTACAGGTATTAGAGATGACTACAAATGTTGTCATTTGTATCAATTTAATTGATGTTGCGGAAGAACAAGGAATTCAAATTAATGAACGATTGTTGACCAATCGGTTGGGAGTTCCTGTTATCAAGATTTCTGCCAGGAACAAAAAGGGATTCCCTATGCTCTTAGATACCATTGATCGAATTGTGACAGGGGCGATTGAATGCAACCCAGTTCAAGTGTCTTATCCTGCTGAGATCGAAGCCAAGATTAAAAAAATTGAACCTAAAGTACGTGAATTTGTTGGCGATCAATTATCCGCTCGTTGGGTTTCTTTGAGATTGCTAGATGGAGACGAAACATTACTGAATGAAATTAGCAACCGATTGGTTGCAGGAGGTGGTTTAGAGAATGAGTATTCAAAAGCTTTATGCTGAAGCTCAGGAGCTGTCGACACCAAAGCTAAGAGATGACATTGTTCAAAACCTCTACGATCGCAGTCATAAATTATGTCATGAAGGAATTACCTATACACAATCAAAAAGGGATACTCGAACCGAAAAGCTGGACGCGATTTTTACTTCACCTATTTTTGGTTTTCCCATCATGATTACTATGTTAGGAGTTCTCTTTTATTTAACCATCGCTGGAGCAAATATCCCATCCTCCATGTTAGCTGAGCTTTTTGGATTCTTAGAGGGGTATATTACATCATTTTTTACCTTCCTGCATGCTCCAGATTGGTTGCACGGTGTCCTTGTTCTCGGTTTATATCGAGGAACAACATGGGTGATTAGCGTTATGCTCCCGCCGATGGCGATCTTTTTTCCAACATTTGCATTATTGGAAAATTATGGTTATCTTCCTAGGGTAGCCTTTAACATGGATCGGCTGTTTAAAAGGGTAGGTGCCCATGGGAAGCAATCGTTAACAATGGCAATGGGCTTTGGTTGTAATGCAGCTGCGGTGATTTCCACGAGGATTATTGAATCACCAAGAGAGCGGATGCTGGCCATCCTAACAAACAACTTTGTTCCATGTAATGGTCGATGGGGAACTTTAATTGTTTTAGCTTCGTTATTCATGGCGGCTAATTTTACAGGTGGGGTTGCATCACTAGTTACCACTGGCGTCGTTGTTGGTATTGTTTTATTTGGTATAGTGGTTACCTTTTTTGTTTCTTGGGTTCTTTCGAAAACGGCCCTTAAAGGAGTACCAACTCACTACACGTTAGAACTACCGCCTTACCGTAAACCGAAGATATTAGATACCGTGATACGGTCGTCTCTAACAAAATCTTGGTCTGTATTGATGCGTGCTGTTAAAGTGGCAGCACCTGCCGCAATTCTTACCTGGGTGTTCGCGAATATTTACATTGGTGATACCAGTATTTTGATGTATGCTGTTGAGTTTTTGGACCCATTTGGAAAAATGCTTGGTCTTGACGGTTATATCATGATGGCGTTTATTTTGGGGTTACCGGCAAACGAAATTGTCCTTCCAATCCTATTGATGGGTTATTTATCAACAGGATCTTTAACCGAAGTTGATAGCATGGTAGATTTGAAGAAAATCTTTCTTGATCACGGTTGGACGTGGCTCACTGCACTAAATATGATGTTATTTTCGTTGCTTCATTATCCGTGCGGCACGACTTTGCTTAATATTTATAAAGAAACAAAGAGTAAGAAATGGACATTTCTTGCCTTCTTGATTCCAACTGTTATTGCGATTCTTGTTCCACTTATTATCACACAAACAGTTAGATATTTTGGCTTACTTTAAAAATCGCTATAATAAATGTTTAAAAGGGACTGACACTTTTGTCAGTCCCTTTACTATTGCTGGAAGATATTTGGGCTTGGTGGGATTTGAACCCACAAGACACACTGCAGTCAACAAAAGGGACTACACGTTGCTCTACCACTTGAGCTACAAGCCCTGATTTTATTTTGACCATGTTCCTCGAAAATATCCTTTTCAAATTTAAAGAATTAATCTACCGTCCCAGTTTGTTTGATATTCACCTTTACATGTACATGAACTTTTGCTGTTGGATAGAATCTCTTCCATTTTTTTTCATTAAAATCGCGATCTTGTTCTCTATATGTTGCACCTAGACCTAAAGGGTCCACGCCATTTTTTTGAAACTTTTTGATGAGTTTTAATGAGTTTTTTTCTAATTGCTCGGCAATTTCCTTTTGGATATGTTTTTTATCCAATGCTACCCTCTTTTTCTTTGGAGATGTGAATTCTTGAAGCCTTGTTTTCATCTTAAGATTAATCGTAAATTCCGGTCGGCCTTTTTTTATTTTTACTTGATAGTGTGCTTTTGAATGAAGATTATCTAGAACGACCCTTTCACCATTTTTTAAAGTGAAACGCTGTAAGCCTTGTTTATATTTATTAACTAAACATTTAAAAGTGAATGCATCCTCCATAAAAATAGGGAAGACATATCGATCATCTTTTAATATCGCAATGCCAATAATTTTAATATTATCTTCTACCTGTTTGATTAATGGTAAGTAGGGATCCTGTCCATTTTGGTTAAATTGAAATAAATATGTTTGTAAATTTGATTCAGGAAGATTATCTGATTTCATGGATTGATCCAGCATTTCTTGTACAAACAACGAAACATTTTCTTTTTTGAATTTCTCTATTTTAAGTAGTTCACTGGCATCCCCATCGACGACAGCCATTTGAATAATACTGCCTATGGAAGGGTCACGGTTTAGGGTGTCAACAACATCAGTAATCCCTTTTTTTGCTAGTGATTTTCCAAAAAGTGCAACCCGTAATTGACCGCTGACTAATGGATACCGTGACTCATTATTTATATTGCTCCGAATTTCTTTACTCGTTTCACCTAAGCTTATTTTGACTTCAGTGGTAGAGGGCTGATCCTTCTTATAAATTGGATAGGTAATGGTTCCTTTTATCATTTTCTTTCCGGCCCAATCATATCCTACCCCTTGGGCCATATTTATTTGATTGACGATATTGGGTGGTATCAGAGAACAACCGGATAATAAGAAAATAGTAACCCATATTCCTATTAAGGTTCGATTAGCCATTTTGTTTTCTCCTTCTTAGTATTGTGAAAATTATTAGGAGGATTGGGATGTAGCCATAAAAGATCCATAAATTCATTTGGGTTACGTATTTATCCAGTGTTTCTTTCAATTGTTCGTTTATTAATTGAGATATAACCACACTAAGAAGACTTAGAATAATTAAATAGTTCTTTTGCTTCCTTTTAAAAATTCTCTTTAGACCTCTGGTAGAACACCATAATAGAAGGGCAAGTAATGCTGAAACAATGATGAGATACATTGATATATATAAGTACTCAAAGCGCTCCAAATAAGAAAGTCGAATAATTTTTATTAAAGATAATTCTGGCCAAATTGTTTCTTTTAACTGTTTTTCACTATAAAACGTAAATGATACTATCGCAGAAAGCGTATATAGTAAGGTAGTAAACAATACAGCTAAATGAGCGTACTTTTTTGACGATTTAGGATCTCTTATAAATGGATAGAACATGAGTAACGATTCTGTTCCAGCTAATGTATACATAGAGCTTTTTATTGCATCCAACATGTCCCTAAAGGAATGATTCATGATTGGCAGTAAATTGGTAAAATGTGCTTCCTTAAATGGAAAAATATAAAGGACGATTAGGATGATTTGTGGAAAAATAAATGACAAAAAAGAAATACCAACAACAACCCGAAATCCTCCAGACACACAATAATAAACGGATACAAGTATTAATGAACTTAGAATCCATGAAGGTAAAGTGGGGAACATCCATACTTGAATAATCTCTATAAATCCAAGTAAGACTGAAACACTTGCCAGCCAATAATAAAACATGATGATAAAACTAAAAAAACTACCTATAATTTTCCCAAAAACTTTTGAATGGACATCAACAATGTCACCTTCTGCACTTCCCAGCAGCTTATAAACTAACCAAATAAATACTTGTACAAAAACCCCTGCCAATAATACGCCAATCCATGCATCATAGCCGGCTTTCGCAGCAATGGTTCTTTGGAATCCTAAAATACCAACCCCAACCTGAGAACTATAAACAATAAAGAACACTAAATAGGGAGATACCTGATGTCTTTTATTTACCTGCAATGGAATACCCCTTTACCATTTATTCATAAAAATCGTTGGCTGGCTCTGGGTTTTCACGATTCCCAGTTGCTTTACTTATCCTTTGAGGTCTAAGGGTGGTAGGGTTTTCTTTCTGTTGGGAAAAAGGTAATCTGAACCAAAGGTCTTGAAATGATGTTTTTCGCATGGGGAACATGCTTAAGTAAGGACGTCCGAGAGACGTTAAACGTAATAAATGAACGATTGTAAATTGGTATCCTAAATACACCCCAAACAATCCAAACCATTGGGAAAGAAAAATTACTGGAAACTTAATAAACCGAACAGTGTTGCTAAATTTATAAACCGGCGCCGTATAGGAAGCTAAGGTACCGAGCCCTACTAAAATAAGCAATACATTACTAGTTAATCCCGCTTCAACCACTGCTTGTCCGATAACAATACCACCCACAACCCCAAGAGATTGCCCGATTTTATATGGTAACCGAATACCTGCCTCTTTTACCATTTCAATCATGATTTCTAACATTAAAGCCTCTAAAAAAGGAGGAAAGGGAACATTTACTCTTGAACCAACTAGAGTTTCGAGTAATGGGGCAGGAATCAATTCATAATGATACGTCATGATCGCTACATACAATGGACTAGCAAAACAAGAAATGTACAAAGCAACAATGCGTAAGAGTCGAAAGAAATTTCCAATAATCCAGGAATAACTATAATCTTCCATCGCAATCAACGATTCAATTATGGTAACTGGAACAAGGACTAGATTTGGTGAACCATCCACTGCAATGATTATTTTGCCTTCCGTTAACCCTGCAGCCACACGATCAACTCGCTCAGTTGAAATGGATTGAGGGAACAAGGAATTCGTATTGTCCTCTATCATTGAAGAAAGATAAGAACTGTCCTGGATATGGTCATACTGAACATCGTTTATTCTTTGAACAACCGTGTTCACATTTTCCGGATCAGCAATCCCATCCATATAGATAACGGCAACATTTGTTTTTGAAAGTTCGCCGACTTTCATTTCGATTACAAGCAGTTCAGGGACAGGTAATCGTTTTCGAATAAGATTAATATTGGTGTCTAATTCTTCAATAAAACCTACTTGTGGTCCAACAGTCGAGGATTCCATCATTGCTACGCTAACATCACGGAATTTACTGTTAGCAATATTAATTAATAGACATTCTTCATCTTTGTCATGCTTTTGTATCACCAAGAATCCACGCATCAGGTTTTGGATGATTTCTTTTGGGACTTTGGTAAAAATGATTTCTTGAACAGGAATGATACTTTTTAATTCCTGTAAGGATAGATGCTCCCCCAAAAACGGCAAAACATCCTGATGAAGGATGTCAGATGAAATCAGTGTGCGATAGTACGAAAGCCAAAAAGGATTCTCCTCTTTAATGGAAGTATGCTCATGAACAAAGTCATTGGATTTTGATAAACGTTGGAGCCAATCTTGATCGTCATCGTTTTGTGGGTTTGCTTCCTTGTAAGGAAGATCTGCATTTGGTTTCATGATACACCCTCAAAATAATTTTTTTCTCATTATGTGTAGAAAAGGGAATTTTATGCAAATCATCCTGTGATTATAAGGTTTATGGAAGGAAAGATAATGGGAAGGAAGAATAATCAAAAGCAAAAGATGAGAAATTAACAGGGTAGCAACTTTTATTTTGAATCGAATATTAGTGAAAGTTGGTGAAAAGCTTGAGAATATTCATGATAATTTTACTTTCTATTTTTTTAGGAGGCTGTTCAGCTGGAAATTTAAGTGACCAAAATCAAGTTCAACCCTCTTCACCATCCCAAAATGAAGACAGTACTAATCATAAAGATAAAAAAGGAATGATGAATTTTCTTTTAATAGGGAGTGACTCAAGAGGGGAACCTCAATCTTTCTCTGATGCCATCATAATAGCCCAATATGTTCCTAAAGAAGGTAATATCAAGTTAATTAGTTTGATGAGAGACAGTTATGTCAAAATTCCTGGGCATCAAAAAGGTTATGATAAGCTCAACATGGCCTATTTTATTGGTGGAAATGAATTATTAAAAAGGACTATTTATCAAAATTTCGGAATTAAAGTGGACCACTCCGTTTCCATTGATTTTGAAGGGTTTGCGAACTTCATTGACCTGATTGCTCCAGAAGGTATAACTGTGAATGTTAGTCAGAAGATGATTGACGATTTCAAAATGGACGTAAAGCCTGGAGAAAATGCGCTGAAAGGAAGAGAATTGTTAAAATATGTCCGGTTTAGACATGATGACGAGAGTGATTTTGGCCGAGTGAAACGACAACAGGAAGTCATTGTCAAGGTAAAGGAACAATTAAAAAATAAGTTTAGTCATATTGAGTCGTTAGCAGCTCTTCCGGATTTTGTGGAGGAGAGTTTAAATCATGTAGAGTCAGATATGGACAAAGGAGAGATATTATCAGTACTATCTAAACTGGTCTTTTATCCAATCAAGAATATCGATAGGTTACGGATCCCAATCCAAAATAGCTATGTAAATAAAACGTATCCGCATTCTGGTGCAGTCCTTGAAATAAATTTGGAGGCCAATAGAGAAGCATTAAAGGATTTCTTACTTAAGCCTTCACCCGTTAATAGAGAGTATCATTATTAATGACAAAAAGCAGACATAAGCTCGGGAGTATGTCTGCTTTTGTTATATCAGTCGTGAAATTCTGCACAAAACCACCCAAAAATCACAAAACTTATTTTTTTAGTTTGTTTAACTCCTCCGTAACAACAAAAGCCAGATCATCGTTGCCAAACAACTCTAATACACCGAGCAACGTCTGGTCACCTACTTCTCCCGCTTCTTCTTTCGAAACGGTTAGCTCAATGGCTTCTTTTAAGGCAGGATTGGAGGACTGATTCGGATAGGCTTTCAAATATAACTCTTCCGGATCCAGATCATGATTCACGCACCATTGAGCAAATACAAGAATCATCATTTTCTCTTCACCGCGATAGTTTTCGATAATCTTTTCTTCTAACTGTTTTTGATTCATATAAAAACTCCTTAAAATGCTTTATGAACTAATTATATAAGATTTTTGTCGAATAAACAGTGGTAATACATTTTTTCGAATTAAACCTCTTCTTTTTAGGGGATACTATGATAAGAATATACTTTTTATATGAAAGGGGAACGTATAGATGAGTAAAGTTGAAGTAGGCGAAATTTTTACTATCAGTGATGAGAACGATGAGGAACAAGAAGTTGAAGTGCTAGGGATAATGAATATAGAAGGAAATGACTATGTTGCAGTTGGATTTGCCGAAGATGTTAGACAAGAATCTGATGAAGATATTGATATTTTTTTTCTAAAGGTAGATGCAGATGGTGATTTTTCCGCCATTGAAAGTGATGAAGAGTTCGACAAAGTTTCTATTGCGTTTGATGAAATGATGGACGAGGAAGAAGGAATGGAAGAGTAATATACTTGGGGTCAAGCGGAGGGATTAATGAATCTCTCTTTTTATTTTCCATGACTTGAAATTGGGAAAATTATGTATGTATAGGAACTTCCATGGCATACTATTTATGATGAATACCTAAAAAGGAGCAATGTAATGTTAATAGAAGAAGGCATGAAATATCAAATTTCTCAAGGTATTAAAGGTTTTTTCAATTCTGCTGAATCATTGACGGTCAAAAGTTATAACGGAGTCACTGTCCAGTTCACTCTGGCTGATAGCAAAGGTCATGGATCCATGCCAATAGAACACTTAAGTTATTTATTGAAAAAATCAAACTTAACGCAAATTCCAAATAAAAGAATCTTATTACATTCGGATAATTCTGAAGAGCAAATTAGCTAAAAAACTCTGGAGTGGAAACAATATGGAACTTAAGAAACTTACTTTTAATGATTCATCGATCGCATACATAGATAAAGGTGAAGGGAAACCAATTGTTCTTTTGCATGGTTTTTGTGGAGGCTCCGGTTATTGGGAACATGTCATCCCTGCGCTGTCAACAGACTATCGGGTGATTGCCCCTGATCTCCCTGGACATGGACAGTCTAGTCCTCTAAAAGGTAAGAGCACGATTGAAAATATTGCGGATCACATGAAAAACCTTTTGGATCAATTAAACCTATCGGAAGTAACCATGTTTGGTCACTCATTAGGCGGCTATATCACTCTTGCCTTCGCAGAAAAGTATGGCGGTCTATTAAACGGGTATTCACTTATTCATTCAACGGCCTTTCCAGATTCGGAAGAGGCGAAAAAAGGCAGACAAGCCAATATTGAAAAAGTCAATCAGTCGGGAATCTATACGCTAATCGACGGTTTAGTACCAAAACTATTTTCGCCTGAAAATCAAGATGAGAATTATGTCGGAACAGCAATGGAGATAGGCTATTCTACTTCAGCAGATGGCGCCATAGATGCACTAAATGCGATGAAGGACCGGCCAGACCGCAATCGTGTTTTAGAAACTTCTGAAGTGCCGATCCTTTTAATCGCGGGAGAACAAGATCAAATTATCCCTTCAGAAAAGACATTTTCGGTTAGCAAAGCCAATATTAAACATTCATTAATAAAAGATTCGGGACATATGAGTATGTATGAAAATCCTTTGGATCTTATTTCAGAGATTCAGGGATATTTATCGACTATCTAAGTCTTATTAGAGGAACCAATCCGGTTCCTTATTTTATTTATGTTTATCAATAAAAAACATAATTCTGTATTAGAGAAAAAACAATTGACAATCTGGTTAATTACTTGTTATCCTATAAATAACAAAAGTTCATATTTGAAAACAATAAATGTTTTAATAAACATACTCGTGATAAGAAGGGATGAGGAAATTGAATTCACCGATGATTTATGAACTTCGTCGACCAACACAAACGGAACCAGGTAAAACATATCCTGCATTATTTCTAATGCACGGAATCGGCAGTAATGAGCAGAATATGCTGTCTTTAGTTAAGGGACTAGAAGATCGCTTTTACATTTTCAGTGTTCGCGGGCATCTTCCACAACCACCAGGATTTGCGTATTTTACGATTCAAGGATATGGAAAACCACATCGAGAAGTGTTCGATGACGGAATCAGTAAACTTACTACCTTTATTGATTATGCATGCAGCGAATACCCTATCGATGAGAGTAAATTGTTCTTACTTGGTTTCAGCCAGGGAGCGATCCTATCGATGACCCTTGGATTAACACTGGGAAATCGAATTAAGGGCATTATTGCTTTAAGTGGCTACATTCCTGCTTTTGTAAAAGAAGAATACAACATAAAGCCAGTCGATAAACTATCGTTATTTATTTCCCATGGCGAGATGGATCAGGTCCTTCCCTTCGAATGGGGTTTGGCAAATAATGAGTATTTTCATGAGTTGGGGGCAGATGTCACCTTTAAAACTTATCAAGAAGGACATACCGTTTCATTGGAAAACCACAAGGATTTTATGAACTGGTTATTGGAAAAAGTAGAATCTTAAAAAACAACTAAGGGGAAATGAAAAATGTTAAATAAATTCGAAGCTAGTACATTAATTTTAAGAGTTATGTTAGGAATTACGTTCTTTGTTCATGGGTTAGTTAAATTCCAAGGTGGAATTGAAAATATCGTTGGCTGGTTTGACAGTATCGGGTTACCAGGAGCCTTAGCATATGTTGTTGCTTCAGTAGAAATGATCGGTGGGACTGCGTTAGTTCTTGGTTTAGGCAGTAGAATCGTTTCAGCTTTATTGGCTTTGTTAATGATTGGTGCAACAATCAAAGTGAAACTAGCTATAGGCTTTTTAGGGAATGGACAAATGGCTGGTTATGAATTAGATTTAGCTTTAATGGCAATGGCTGTGTTTATTGCGATTAATGGAAGTAAAATGTTTGCATTGGATCAGCTTATTTTCAAAGGTCAAAAAGAAGAAACAACATCTATTTCGAAAAGTTATAATAACTAAATAGGGGGAAGCAATATGTTGCCATCTTTTTTTATTGCTCATGGAGCACCGCTATTAGCGATTGAGAATAATGAATATACGCAGTTTTTAAGTCAGCTTGGGCAAACGCTACCCAACCCAAAGGCGATCATCTTGTTTTCGGCCCATTGGGAATCATCTATGCAAAAAGTAAGTCAAGTCGACAACTATGACACCATTTATGATTTCGGTGGATTTGACCCGGAATTATACCGTATTAAATATCCAGCTCAGGGGAATCAGCAGATTTCTCAAGAAATTAAAGATTTGTTTACAGAAAACGGCATACCATTCGAAGTTGAAACGAAACGTGGCTTGGATCATGGAGCATGGGTTGTCCTTCGACTTCTTTATCCTAATGCGGATATTCCGGTCATTTCGATGTCTGTTAATCCGAAACTTAAACCAGAAGAACAATATAAAATCGGGAAGAGTTTATCTGCATTAAGAGCCAATGATATTTTAATTATTGCGAGTGGAGGAACCGTGCATAATCTCAGAGCAGTGAAATGGGCAGATAACGAAGTCGATCAATGGGCACTTGAGTTTGATGATTGGTTGGCAACCCATCTGAATAATTGGGATTTGGATTCCTTATTTAAGTATGATTCACTTGCTCCAAATGCTGAATATGCTGTACCTCGCTATGGCAATGAACACTTCATTCCGATTTTCTATGCGATGGGAGCAGCCGACGATAGTCAAAAAGCTACTTTGCTGCATCGCAGTTTTCGATATGGAAACCTCAGTCATAGTGTTTGGCAGTTTGGGTGATTTGAGTTTGGTGTATTAAATAAAAAATCCTTCCGAGATTGGAAGGATTTTTTTATTAAAAATATTAATTTCCAAGAAGGTTTGGATCCATATAAATTCCTTTTAAAAAAACAGCCATCTCTATAGTTCCATCCTCATTATTAAAAGGTACTCCGACCATTTTCATATCTCCCATCGTATGATTGATAAATACCTCGATGTTTTTTACTCCTCTCC
Organism: Neobacillus sp. C211; assembly: GCF_051842875.1. Classification (NCBI taxonomy): domain Bacteria; kingdom Bacillati; phylum Bacillota; class Bacilli; order Caryophanales; family Bacillaceae; genus Neobacillus; species Neobacillus sp. C211. The sequence continues at coordinate 110,610 of NZ_JBPXRO010000014.1, read as the reverse complement.
ATTTATATCCGTCGCTTTTAAACGTGTGTTTTACATTCTTAAACTCTTTGACTACTTATTAAATCAGCAACAATTTTATTTTTTTCAGCTCCAAAAACTTGTGAAACAACGCAACCACATTCATGGGATTCTTCTGGTGCTTGCACTAACTCTTCTGCTTTTGCCGTATTCCCAGTAGTCACAAACAACGATAATGCAATAATGATTCCACATAAAACCGTTAGCAATTTCTTCATGTCTATTTCCTCCTTTATTTAACCTCCCTACCTTGATTCTCTCTTTTTCGACAATCTCCTTCAAAAAGTTTGGAAAAATCTTCGACAAATACCAATATTTATTACAATTTCGTGTCAAAATGGGTGTCAGGCACCTAGTTGTTGATTATCCTAAACATGAATGTAGATTATGTGGACCGGCTCCACACTTATAAACGATTGCAAATGAAGCTCACCTTTCATTTTAAAAGGCTGTTCCCTCCAAAAATCGAGAGAACAGCCTTTTATTATTATATTAGTAACCTTTTGCTGTATAGTATTTTACTGGTTCTTTACTTGATTTCTTTAATTCTGTAAAAATTATCCCTGTCAGACTGTGTGACCCTTGTGCATCATGACCAATTTCCCACATCATCATGCCGCCAAAGCCGTGATCGAGGGCCAGACGTGTTTTTTTTATCATCGTAACACCGCCATTATAATGGTAGGTCGTACCATTCATCTGAACAGTGTCCTTCCCAGCATTGGCAGGATCATTGTTAATTATTGCCGCAAAGGATACCTGTTTGATTTTAGGATCTTCCGGTGTGGCGTAAGACGGGACGCCCAATACTAATTTTTCCTTTGAAAGTTTCTGAGTTTCAAATAGGTTCGTCCAATAGTTTACGATTTTCTCTGTATATGGATAGGGCGATAAATTTGCGGCATTGTAACTGCCGTCATACTGACCATCATACGCCATAATATTAACATGATCTACCGCTTTGAACATAGATGGATCATACTGAATAGCAGCTACTTCCGTTAACGTCTCCGCATGAATCTTTGGATAAACAGCAATAGATAGCTCTTTCTTTTTTGGATGAAGCTGGGCACTTAACTCTTTCGCAAATGCAGAGAGATTTTGTGCATCCTCTGTTGAACGAGGGTGTTCAAAATCGATATCAATCCCATCCAGCTTTTCACGGACTGCGATATTAGTAAGCTCTTTAACTAGCTTTGCTCTAGATTTAGGATCAGAGATCGCCGGTTTAAAATAATTATAGGATTCTCCGCCCTTGATGTGGTACCATCCACCAATCGCCAGCATCACTTTCGTGTCATGCTTTTTTGCATTTTTAACAACAGCTCTAAGGTTTTTTAAAGCTGAATCACCATTATATAAAATTCCTCCATCCTTAGTAGGATGAAAAAAGGAGAAAATGACATGTGTGAATTTGGAATAATCAACCATGTTTGGATCACGAAAATCCTGAACATAGCCGATCAGCACCTTTGATGATGCCTTCTTCAATTTAGGGAGTTCTTTTGAATTCGGCTTAATGGCGGATTTAGGTGCATCTTCTAATATTAGCGTATTTGGACGATCTTGCTTTTCACTATTTTTAGTGTAAATGACTCCAGTTAGTATTCCTCCAATGAAGGTCACCGCAATTACCAGACCAAGGAGGAGATGACGTTTATTCATAGATGGTGTTCCTCCTTATTATTTCTTACATAAAAAATTGTAACAGAAAAAGCGAGGAAGAAAGGTTGGTAATATCAACCTATGTAGGTACAGCAGCCTTCGGAAAGTGAAATAATTTGAATTTATTTGTTGTTTTTTGCTATAATTATAAGGTTAATGTTAAAAACTAAGTATTTTATATATATAAAATTGTAAGGTGGTAAGTATGAATCAAGACTATAGAGTGTTATTGTATTATAAATATGTCTCAATAGAGAATCCTGAAGAAGTGACCCAGGAACATCTTAACTACTGTAATGAACTAGGACTCAAAGGTCGAATTATCATTGCGGCGGAAGGGATTAATGGAACGGTGTCAGGCACTATTGAACAAACTGACGCTTACATGAAATATATGGATGAGCATCCACTTTTTGCAGGGACTATTTTTAAAATTGATGAAGTGTCTGAGCATGCTTTCAAAAAAATGAAGGTACGGTTTAGACCAGAGCTTGTTACTTTGCGTTTGGAAGATGACGTGAACCCCAATTTGCAAACCGGTAAGCATTTGAAACCAAAAGAATTTTTTGCGGAAATGCAAAAGGAAGATACGGTTGTCATCGATGCCAGAAATGATTATGAATATGATTTAGGTCACTTTAGAGGGGCTATAAGACCGGATATTCTTAACTTCCGTGACCTCCCCCAATGGATAAGAGAAAATAAGCAGGAGTTTGAAGGCAAAAAGATTCTAACCTATTGTACGGGTGGCATTCGTTGTGAAAAATTCTCAGGCTGGTTATTGAAAGAAGGCTTTGAGGATGTATCGCAACTAGAGGGCGGAATTGTTACCTACGGAAAAGACCCAGAAGTTAAAGGGGATTTATGGGATGGTCAGCTCTATGTTTTCGATGAGAGAATAAGTGTTCCTGTTAACCAAAAAGAGCATGTAGTTGTCGGAAAGGATTATTACACTGGTGAGCCTTGCGAGCGCTACGTGAATTGTGCCAACCCAGCATGTAATCGAAAAATCCTTTGCTCTGAAAAAAACGAACATAAACACTTACGAAGCTGTTCGCATGAGTGCCGGGTTCATCCACGCAACCGTTATGTTGCACAGCACGGTTTAAGCGAAGATGAGGTAAAAGAAAGATTAGCGGTGATTGAGAAAGAATTAACCCTATAAGTATTATTTAAGAAGTAGGTCAAAATTAATGGCCTGCTTTTTTTGTTCTTCTTTTTTAAGGTTTCCGAATAGGAATTTAAGAATAGATTTATTATGATAGAGAGTATAAGCTGATTGTAATTTTTTACATTGAGAGGAGCGGATTGGACAAATGGTAACCTATACAAACCGAAAAGAAGTCCCAGCGCATGAAAAGTGGAACTTAACTGATATCTATTCGGATATCAAGAAATGGGAAGAAGATTATCTGCTAATTGAAAAGATGGCAGCTAACCTAAAACATTATGATGGAACGATTCAAGACGGACACTCACTTTACCAATTTCTTAAGCAAAGAGAAGAGTTATCTTTTCTATTCAACAAAGTTTATGCCTATGCCATGTTGAGTGTAGATGAAAATACAAGGGATACCCAGGCACAGTCCCACTTGGACAGAGCAAAACAACTGAGTGTTAAGGTTAGTGCTGCTACCTCTTTCTTTATGCCTTATTTATTAAGCATGGATGAAGAAACATTAAAAGCATACATATCAGCAGAAAAGGAGCTAGAATACTTTGCAGAGGATTTATGGGAGTCGTTTCGATACAAGCAGCATGTATTAACCAAGGAACAGGAAGCAGTTCTCTCACAATTAGGTGAAGCACTCTCGGCCCCAGGAAATATCTTTGGAATGATGAATAACGCTGATATTAAGTTTGGGGAAGTAACCAGTGATAACGGGGAACGGGTGGAATTAACAAGGGGCATGTATTCAAAATTAATCGAAGAAAAAGATCGTGAAAAGCGAAGAGAGGCCTATAAGGCGTATTATCAACCATATTTGCAATTGAAAAATTCGATTGCCGCCACCCTATCCGCCGCCATTAAAAATAATGTGACAACTGCTAAAATCCGTCAATATCCTTCTGCATTAGAAAAGGCACTATTTGGGGATAAGGTACCCAAAGAGGTCTATGAGAATCTAATCAAAACAACCAAACAAAATATCGGTCCGCTCCATCAATATTCACGCATCCGCAAGGAAAAGTTGGAGCTAGATGAACTACGTCAATATGATATGAGTGTCCCGCTTATAAGTGGAGTCAAACAGGTGATTTCATATGATGAAGCCTATGACACGATGTGTAAGGCTTTAGCTCCACTCGGAGAGGATTACATCAATATCCTGAAGGAGTTTAAAAACGCTCGTTATCTAGATGTCAGAGAAACACCCGGGAAGCGGTCAGGTGCCTACAATCTTGGTGTCTATGGGGTCCATCCCTTTATCCTTTTAAATCATCAGGATGATTTGGACAGTTTATTCACATTGGTACATGAATGCGGGCATGGTGTCCACAGCCGGCTGAGTTCGCAGTACCAGCCACAGATTACGGCTCGTTACAGCATCTTTGTGGCCGAAGTGGCATCAACCGTCAATGAAGTTCTGCTAATTAACTATTTACTTAACAATGAGAAAGATCCTGATGTTCGAAAACATTTAGTTAATCACTTTATCGATCAATTTAAGGGGACATTTTTCACACAAGTCATGTTTGCCGAGTTTGAGATGAAGACCCATGAAATGGCTGAAAAGGGGTTGCCTTTAAATGTGGAAGTATTTAATCAAACCTATGAGACACTATTCCGGGAATACAACGGGGATGAGGTTGTCTTTGATGAGGAAGTAAAATTTGGATGGTCAAGAATCCCTCATTTCTACCGCCCATTTTATGTTTACAAGTATGCCACAGGATTTGCATCTGCGATTCATTTGGCGACTAAGATTCTTGAAGTCGACCAAGAAACACTAACTTCCTATTTGGAATTCTTAAAGAGCGGTAGTTCGGATTATCCGCTTGAACTGTTAAAAAAGACCGGCGTCGACCTAACTACTCCATATCCAATTGAAAATTCAATGAAACGGTTCGGTGAATTAGTAGAAGAATTCTCGCGATTGTAAAAATAACTACTCCAAAAAAACCCATGTTCTTCCTAATGGAGACAACATGGGTCTTTTTCTAGTGCTTAATAATAAAGTTTAAAGGGACAGTAACCACTGTCCTTTATTTTATGGAAGATATTTTTAAGCCAACGTTCGAGTAGGTGGTATTGTAAAAAGTAAAATCACGATTCTTATATTGATATTGGTTCTTACTTTGGATCTGTTTTCTGATGTTAATTTTTAAATAATCCTTGAAACGTAGAAAGATAGCATAATTTGATGACGGATAATGGTTTAGTAGCTCTAAATCCAATTCTAATATCCCATTCCCACTCTTATCAACGTTCACAGGCAGGGAAGATTCAAGCAGACCATTGTTTGTATCACGAATCAGTCCATGTGTGAGTGAATCCAGATGATCACCAAATATCTTAAATTTGAGATAATATTTATTCTTATCAACATATTCTTCTTCAAATGTCGAATGCATTGGAATTCTTATATATTTGTATGGTTCTTCTAGAAAGGGGACAACAACATAGGGAAGATTATCTTTAATGATAACATCCTTTATTTTTTCATTCTTATCCCACGCAAAAAGGTTCTCAAGTTGCTTATATTTTCGATCAGTGTACAAGTTATATACGACTTTGTTCATTGGTTGAAAGAATTCCCCTGAAAACTCATAATTTAACTTTTTCGTTGTTTTTAACACTTGATTAAACTTATAGTAATAGACGCGCTTAAGCCTTGTTTTTTGAAAATGAGGTGTAGTGAAAAATCTCGTAATTGAATCAAATTCATATAATCGATTTAAAACCATCTTCTTTTTTTCTATTTCTAAATTCTTGTTGATAATATGGTTAATCACTTTAAGATTACAATTTGTCTTTTGGATAATGTTGGTCTGATTTGACAAACGAGTGTTTTGATTATCGATTCGATTCAAAAAATAAATTGGATGTTGCGTCGTGGAAATTGACTGACAATGCGTTAAAACGTCAATGAAAAATTGTTTATCTTCAGCAAATTTCATTTCAGGAAAAAAAATCTGATTGTCTTTTATTACACTCGTTTTTATCATTCGTGCCCTGGGTCCTAAATGATGAAAGATATGTGGAATCGAAAATGGTGATTCACTTCTTCTTTCTTTACATGATTCATGCTCTCCGATAATAACTGTCTTACCTTTTGCTTGAATCTGAATGGTTTTCCCAACTGCATAATCATCACTTGTTTCCTCTAAAATGGTCGATAATACTTCGAGTCCATTGGGTTCAAGCCAATCATCGGCATCCAAAAAAGTCATATATTTGGAGCTAGCCAATTGAATACCGATATTACGCGGACGGCCAGGTGTACCAGTATTTCTTTTAAGAAAAACGACAATGATGTTATCAAATTTTGAAGAGTATTCTAATAAAATATCTCTTGAGGAATCGGTAGAACCATCATCAATTAATATATATTCGAAATTTTCCATGCGAAGGGATTGATTTAGGACAGAGTTAATCGTTTTTCTCAGATATTTTTCAGCATTATAAACGGGGGTAATGACAGAAACTAATGTAGAATTCCGCTGGGTGTTTAATTTTTGATCAACGATATAATATCCTTCAGCGTTATAATTCATTACTTGCTGCTTTTGTTTCCATTTCCATAGCATGTTTTATACCTCGGCTTTCTGTCCCTCTTTTTCTTACATTTACTAATATGTAAAATGCAAAACCATTATTTATTCTTTGACAAAAATTACAATATTATTCGAAAAACAGATCGCCCACGTAAAATTACTTTGAAAGCAGTCCATAATTTACGTTCTTTGACAACTTTTTACACTAAATATATCTGAATAATGTTAAAATAATTCTTATTGATAATTATTCTAGGAGGATATTACCAGTGGATAAAAAGTTTTCTAGCCCAAAAGGTTTTGGAGAAATACTCGATCATACTTTTCATTTAACTAAAAATCGCTTTAAGGACTTGTTTATGATTTTATTGATTTTCATGGGACCGGTTTACTTGCTTCAAGCGATACTCCAGCTCATGGCTGGAACCAGCTTTTTTCGAGAGGTTGGCAGCGATGGTGCTTGGTTTGAGCAAATATTTACGAGCTTTGAAGAATCAGGGACCTTCGATTCCAGCAGTTTGAGCGCAGACATCGGATTAATCGTAGTTGGCTTGATTAGTGCCATTTTGGCACCTGTTGCGGAGGCAGCGATCCTTTTTACTATCAATCATGTTCGAAAAAATGAAGCATATACCGTCGGTTCCGTAATCAAACAAGCCTTTACACGATTTTGGCCGATGATTGGCAGCAGTATCTTATTCTTTCTTATTACTATGGGGATTATCATTATTCCACTCGCGATCGTCGGAGTCACCGGTGGTGTGGTTGCGACGACAGTGAATCCGGTTTTAGGGATCCTTCTAGGAGTTGTCCTATTTCTGGGGTTTGCCCTTGGAATTGGACTATTATTAACCCGCTGGAGCTTTTATTTTGGCTCTGTCGTACTGGATAAGGATTCACCTGGTTTTGGAAGAAGCTGGAGATTGTCAAGGAAGCGTACATGGGTGTTGATGGGTCTCTATATCGTGTTTTATTTTATTATTTCAAGTATCAGCTTTGGTGTCCAAGTAACGTTTGGAATGGTTTTAGGTAATAGCGTGTTGTTAACCTTAATTTCAAACCTTGTCACTTTAGTTACGACAATGATTTTCTCCGTGGGCTATGGGGTTATGTATCTTGATTTAAAAACAAGACACGATGCGGATGATATCAAAGAGATGCTAGAAGACTATAAGACTGTTCAATAAAAAACCTATTATGCTAGGTGATGATTATGTTAGATGCAAACAAGGCACGCGATGACCTTGAAGAAATATTAAAAACAAAAGAATATACAGTTTATTACGAATCAAAGGGTTTCATTGCAACATGGTGGGATCATGTCAAAGAATGGATCGCAGCACAGCTAGAAAAATTGTTTCCTGCCATCGATTTAGCAAGCGGAGCTTCCGGTCCGATTCTTATTTCAATCATTGTGGTTATCATCATCCTGTTAGCTTTATCTACTTTTTTTCTCATCCGTCGTACTCGCCGAACTCGGCTCCTTCGCAAACAAAAGCCGCTTCAATCGATGAAGGAAATGAATTGGACGTATCAAAAACATCTGGAAGAGGTAGAAAAACAAGAGGCGTTAGGAGCATATACACTTTCCACCCGCCATTTGTTTTTAGCACTGCTTCTTTACTTTCATGAAAAGGGATTGCTGGAGGCTAGAATTTGGAAAACGAATTGGGAATATTGCGATGAACTAAGGAAAGTAGATTCAGAAAAGGCAGAACTCTTTTTTAAGCTTGCACACTTCTTTGAGGAAGTGACCTATGGGGAACGCAACGTACAGAAAGAAGAATACTCCCAGTTTCATTATGAAGCAAGAAAAGTACTTGGCGATACAGGGGAGGAGAATATTTTATGAAATCTCTTTCCAAAATACGCACATGGATCGGGCTGGTGATCCTGCTCAGTTTATTTCTAGTCTTCAGCTATTTTAGTTATTCGCCTAAACCGCAAGTTTTCCCAGCATATGTTACTGATTCACCTTCGCCGACTGGTGTGAAGGCATTTTATACATATGTAAAAAAAGATAATGCAGGGGAAATCTGGAGTCATTCACCAGATTTACTAAAAGCAACTGCTGACCACCAATTACTAGTTATGGCTGAACCAGCTTTTATTCCCGAAAAGGAAGAAATGAACGCTTATATCAATTTTATGAAGGCTGGAAACACCATCTTGTTATTACAAAACGATCCACAAGGGATGTTTGACGTAAAAACAGTATCAGTTGACACACAAGAAACAATGAAGGTTTACACTCAAGGTCATACTTCTTATCGTGCTCAAATCGATTCAGTCATCCGATTGCAGACCAAGAAGGACGAGGAAGTATTACTAAATGATGAGGCTGGTCCCATTGCAGTTAAACAATCATATGGAAATGGTCATTTAATTGTGGCGATAACCCCTGGGTGGATGACAAATGGGGATCTATTAAAAAAAGACCATTTACGACTTCTTCTCTATCTGATCAATGAAGGGTCCACGGACACGATTCTGTTTGATGAATACATTCATGGTGGAGAAAATGCGTCTACTTTTTTGAATGTGTACCCGATGTGGTTTTTACTCCTTGTTTTGCAAGGGGGACTATTGATGATTCTCTGTTTATGGTCAAAGGGAAAGCGTTTCGGACCTATTTTCGTCCCAAGGGAAGAGTCGGTTCGTTTTAGTGATGAGGGAATCCAAGCAGTTGCTGCCTGGTTTCTCCGCGGCAAACGCTATCGTGATTCAATAATCATCCAAGCAGACTATGTCAAACTGCTTCTCCAGGAACGATGGCAAATTCCATATAATCGGGAATGGAAGGATTTATCGAGTTATTTTGAAAGAAAATGGACTAAAGTGCCTGCAAATGAGATTAGACCTTTTCTTTTAGGGTTAGTAAACATACTCGAAAAAGAAAAAATCACAAAACAGGAATACTTATTATGGTCGAAAAAGCTTGAGCTATTAAGGAGAGAGGTTGAAGAATGAAAACAGAATTAACATCCTTTTTGGAAAAATATGAGGAGAGGATTTTAGGTCAGAGTCTAAATTTAAGACTCCTTTTATCCGCTATTTTAGCAGGGGGGCATGTCCTTCTAGAAGGAGTGCCTGGCACCGGAAAAACTCAAATGGTACGTACTCTAGCGAATCTTTTAGGAGGTACCTTTAACCGGATCCAGTTTACACCTGACTTATTGCCAAGTGATATTACCGGAAGCACGATTTACAATATGAAGGAAAACACTTTTCAAACGTTAAAGGGACCAATTTTTACAAATATCCTTTTAGCTGATGAAATAAATCGGACACCTGCAAAGACCCAGGCTGCCCTTTTAGAAGCAATGGAAGAAAAACAGGTGACGATTCAAGGTGAAACGTATCCGTTACCCGAGGTGTTTTTTGTGGTCGCCACTCAAAATCCAATTGAATTTGAAGGTACCTACCCGCTCCCAGAAGCACAGCAGGATCGATTCCTTTTTAAACTGAGAATTGAATTTCCAAGCTATGAGGACGAGAAAAATGTCTTAAAACAAGTAATTGAAAACAGCTTTGACGAAAAGGTTGTTTCACCCATCTTAGAAATGGAAGATTTTTTAAGGATTAGAAAAGAAATCGAAAAAGTTACTGTTAGTGAGAATGTATTAGATTACATGATGAAAGTTGTCAGAAAAACGCGTGATGCAGATGCCATCCGATTTGGTGCCAGTACCCGAGCCGGAATATCGATAGGAAAAGCAGCACAAGCATGGGCCTACCTTTCAGGACGGGATTATGTGACGCCAGACGATATCAAATTAGTCGCCAAACCGGCCCTGCGCCATCGCATTCAGTTATCCCCGCATGTAGAATTGGAGGGAGCAACCGTTGACCAAATCATTGAAGAGCTGGTGGGCTCGGTTCCTGTTCCAAGATAGAGGGATTTTACCAACTAAACGATTACTGCTTGTTTTCCTAATCCTATCTTTAGGTTTAGGTCTCGGTACGATTTGGGAAATTTCTTGGGGTTTTGTTATTACTACTAATATCATTGTGCTTTTCATCAGTCTAGTAGACTTGTTTTTTTCGCCAAAAAAGAAGCAACTCTTCTTTCAACGATTGATGGCGGAAGAGTTTGAAAGAGGAATTTCATATACAGTAAAGATTGAGGTTCAGAATGACTCTCCTTATCCGTTTTCATACTGCATGGTCGATGGTTTGCCGCAGACCTTTGAAAGGCCGTTTCCTATCATTGGATCAATATCTAAGGAATCAACGGTCGAGATTTCGTATAGTACGAGTGCGTTGATGCGGGGGAAATACGAAATCAAGAAGCTTTATTTTCGATATGCGAGTTTGCTGGGTTTGTGGGAAAAGCAAGTGACCGTGGAATTAGCGGATTCTGTGAAAGTCATTCCTGATTTAACCGAGACCAAACAGTATTTAGAAAATGCACAGAAGTATTTGGTTTACGAAGGGTTAAAGATTCGGAGACAGCGAAGTGGAGTTGGCGAATTTTCCAAGATTAGAAATTATGTCGTCGGGGATGATCCCCGTAAAATCAACTGGCGCCAAACAGCGAAGCTTCGTGAAGTGATGACGAATGAATATGAACCGGAGCATGGAAAGTATATTACGATCTTAATGGATTGCGGAAGAATGATGGGGGCAGAATTATCGAAGGAAAATCGCTTAGAAAAAGCATTAGAAGCTGCATTAACCGTTACAGCGGCAGCACTCCAAAAGGGAGATTATGTGTCGGTACTTGCCTTTTCAAAGGACATAAAAGTCTTTGTGCCCCCTGCCAAAGGGATAGCCCATCTACAGACCATCCTTCAAGCAATCTATTCATTAAAAGTGGATGCAGCTGAGTCTAATTATGCAGCCATCCTGCAATATTTAGAAATGGTTCAAAAGAAACGAAGTCTGCTCCTATTATTTAGTGATGTCCGCACCTTTCTTCATGAGGAAAGTGATCTTATTCTATTAAGACGTCTAAGACAACGGCATTTATTTTTAATGATTGGAATTGAGGATCAGACACTTTTAAGAAGAGTCAAAGAGGAGCCGAATACGGTCCAAGCAGCGATGCGAAAAAGTATTGCACAGCAGCAAATTCTTGTTAAGAAAAGAGAAAAAATCAAATGGGAAAAACAAGGCCTCCAAATGATTGAGGCCCGTGAGGAAAAGTTGGCGATTACAGCTGTTTCGCATTATATTGACATTATCAATCAGAATCTTTTATAACCTTTGTAAGTTTTAGCTTTCCAATCACAATATAAAGGAGCAACCCGATTACCGTTAAGAAAGCAACACTATACTTTGCTTCTAATGAAATATCTGCTGGTGTGATAAACCCTTCAATGATGCCAGCAATAACAAACAAAGGAATCGTTCCAAGCAGAAGTTGAACGGAGCGCATCGCTTGCTGTTTTAATTGAAAACTCCTTGAATAATGCCCTGGGACAAACAGCTTATAGCCCATTAAAAGACCAGCTCCTCCGGCAATAAATATGGCTGTAAGCTCAATCATCCCATGGGGAACAATAAATGCCCAAAAGTCATACGATTTACTGTGATGCCAAAATAGGGCAGCGAGCGCACCAATGATGATGCCATTGTAGACCATCAAATAAACGGTCACAAGCCCAAATGTAATACCACCGGCAAAAGCAAAGATCGCGACCTTGATATTATTTGTCATAATGCTTGCCGACATGAGGGATGAGTCCACCGCATCATGGCCCTTCCCAAGTTGTTCCGGGTCCACACCTTTAGCGATTTCCGCTGGGAGTATGGAATAGATATGCAGAGGGTCATTCATGACTGAAAGAAAGCTCCCCAAAGCACCAATCATAAATAAGATCATTGCAAACATGACAAATTTCCATTGCTCTAATAAGAGCCCAATAAATTTTTCACTAAAAAAATGACGGATTTGTTTGAAGCTTGATACCTGGTCTTTATACAATAGATTATGTGATTTAGCTACAAGTCCGTTCAAATATTGGGTGACTTCATCATTAGGAAAATAAGTTTGACTGTAGGAAAGATGTTGGGCCGCCTTTTGATAGAGACGATGGTATTGAGTGATTCGGTCACCTGTTATATTATTTCTGTGCTTGCTTATCGTTGTGATTAACTGTTCGAGCTGTTTCCATTCTTCACGATGTATTTTTACAAATTGTTTTACATTCATCCTGACACCTACTTTAATGGGGCTATGTATTAATTTTGTCTTTATTCTCCTTATTATAGTAATATTGTAGAAAAATAGAAATAGAAATAATCAACCATGTGACAGGGGGAAGCTTATGAATGAAGATCATGTAGATATAAAAACACCCGAATTCGTGTCGATTCAGTTTCAAATCGCTGGTTTAGGCAGCAGGTCTGCAGCCTTTATCATTGACCAGTTATTATTAATGGCTTTTAACATTTTGTCCTTGATTGTCCTTTTTTTCATACTGGACGGGATGTCAAAAATGGAATTTGTTTTGATCGGGAATTCACTGCCTATTGCAATAATGATTATCATGTTGCTTCTCGTTAATTGGGGCTACTTTTTTGCGTTTGAGTTTTTCTCGGGGGGGAGAACGCTTGGGAAGAAGTTAATGGGAATCCGGGTCATTCAGGAAAACGGTCATAGCATCACGTTGCTTTCCAGCTTTATCCGGAATCTGATCCGAATCATTGATTCCTTGCCGACAGCTTATTTTCTAGGTATTATTATGATCTTTTTCCATTCTAAACATAAACGGCTCGGCGATCTTGTCGCTGGGACGATTGTCGTTCATGAGCGCAAGGTAAAACGGAATAAGAAACAATCACCTCTCGAAGAAGAAATCAACAACAGAGGGCTTACCAAGGAAGATCTCACTATTGATGAATGGACGCTGAAATCATTGGGAATAAAGGATTGGAAGCTCGTCAGTACATATGCCAGCCGTTTTCAGCAAATCCCATTAGTTGAAAGAAAACAACTAACGGAACAAATCGCCTTACTGTTATTTCCGAAAATCGGACTGGATCCGGCAGGGGGAAAAGCTTCTGATCTCGAAAACACCCTTCTTGTCCTTTATTTAATTCTAAAGGATGAATGGGAGTTTGAACTGTGAGAATGAATATAAAACCACGGAAAAAGTAATGCATTCGTACCTGCATTGCTTTTTTCGTGTAGTAATTTTATAGAAAAGGAGGTTCAATTTGTCAAATCCATCCGACTTGTGTCTTATTTAGTCGCTTTTAATCGAAATATTTATATTTAGGATGTATAATAGGGAATTGTGGATTGCTATGTAAAAAAGGAGGAAACTAATATGATGGAATGGACTATAATTCTGTTGATTGCGATATCAGCTGTGTTGCTAATCGTTTCAATTATATCGAATCGCAACTTAGAAAAACAAAAACATAAGGAAATTGATATGGTTCATGTGGCTGTAATGAAGGATATCAATAACGTGCACGAGCAAATTCGCAATTTGGAACTTGATATAGAAGTGGTCACAAAGGAAGCAGGCGTTCAACTGACTCCAGAAGAAATGATATTTAAGCGTGAAGTACTAGATTTATATAAACGCAAATATTCGATTGAAACCATTGCTCAGAAAAAACAAGTTTCAGAGAGTGAAATTAACCAATTCCTTGCACCTTATCTAGCAGCAAAGGATGAAAGGAGCAAATTAGCAAATGAAATTTAATGTAGTGAGCAGCTTTGCGGCCGGAATTCTTCTAGCTTCGACCATTTGTGGTGCTGTTTACTTCACTGAAGATCCTGAAGTCACAAAAGCAGCTCCCAAACCGACCAAAAGCGAGCAGAAAACAGTCGTTCAACCAACTGAAGCAGAGATGAAAGATAAGCTTTTAACAGCTGGGTATATTGTTCAACCGAAGGCAGACTATGATAAGACAATAGAAGCAACTAAAAAAGCGGCTTCAGCTGCTTCAGCCAATAATAATTCTAAAAAGATCGTCTATCGAGCAGTTATTTCAGTGACACAAGGGATGACCAGCATCGATGTCGGTAGAATGCTTGAAAAAGCAAAAATCGTACCTGATGATTTTAAATTCTCAAGAGATGTAGAGAGAAAAGGTGTCGAGAAAAATTTGCGTCCGGGTACATTCACAGTTGATACAGAAATGACCTATGATCAAGTCATCTCCACTATTTTTAAAAAGTAACCATCTATAAAACAAAGACGGACAGGATCTAACGATTCTGTCCGTTCTTTATTTATTATTAGTTTTTTTTCACGAATTCCTGGACCATTTCACCCGTAACGGTTTGCCTCGTTGGAATAAAGCGCAGGTTGATTTTATTAATACTATTGGTGACTGCATTGATTTTATCGGTTGAAAAAGGTTTACCTTGCTTACATAACTCAATCGCTTCTTCGATATATTGTTCGCGTTGTTGATCGAGCGCTAAGAATTTTTGATAGGTTTCATGTTGATTTGCCGCGTGTTTAATTAAATCTTTATGTACACTCATGATTTCACTCCTTAAATAATTAACTTATACAATCATACCATAATTGATAATTTTTATCTGTTCAATAAGATTTTATGTTGAAGCTCCAGGAGAGAAGTATGGTAAAATATTAGACTCACATCGAAAGTCAGCATCGATACGTGGGAGTGAACAAACCCGAAGACGGAGGGAGATAAATCAGTTTTATTAAGGATATGTTAAAATCGAAAATAATCTTTATAAAGAATTAGGTGTACATTTTTAGTAGAGGGAAGTGGAGTCGATAATGAAACAATACAATACGCGAGCTATTATGGCGTCGCTGCTTATCTGCGGTTTCGTTGGCATGTTCAGCGAGACGGCGCTCAACATAGCGATTAGTAATTTAATGGATGTGTTCCAAATTTCAGCTGCAACCGCACAGTGGTTGACAACAGGGTTCTTACTTACACTCGGCATTCTGATGCCGATGACTGGGTTACTGCTACAATGGTTTACGACAAGGCAATTGTTTATTGGTTCTCTTACGAGCTTGATTGTTGGCACTTTAATTGCGGCGCTCGCATTCAATTTCGAAATCCTTATGGTCGCTCGTGTTTTACAGGCGGTCGGAATGGGCCTGTTGATTCCGCTCATGTTCAATACGATCCTCGTCGTGTATCCACCTGAGAAACGTGGGGCAGCGATGGGGTTTGTCGGACTTGTCATCATGTTCGCACCGGCGACCGGCCCGACTGTAGCTGGTCTCCTAATTGAATACTTATCATGGCATTATATATTTTGGGTATCACTGCCATTTTTGGTGATAGGGCTTTTGGTAGGGTTGAAGTATTTGGAAAACGTCACAGAGGTGACGAAACCTCGCATTGATCTATTATCAGTTGCATTATCAACGCTCGGCTTCGGTGGCGTCGTCTTCGGCTTCAGCAAGGCAGGAGAAGGCACCGAAGGTTGGACCAGCCCGGTCGTGGTCACTTCAATTATCATCGGGCTAGTCGCACTCGTGTTGTTCACGCGGCGGCAGACAGTTATGCGCGAACCTATGATGGACTTGCGCGTCTTCAAGTACCCGATGTACAACGTGGGGCTGCTTTTGGTACTGTCATCGATGATGATTATCTTGTCTAGCATGATTATTCTGCCAATGTTTCTTCAGAATGGTATGAGCCTGTCACCGTTTGCCGCTGGACTTATGCTGTTGCCGGGCAGCGCGTTGAACGGTATCCTATCGCCGCGCATGGGGAGTTTGTTCGATAAATATGGGCCAAAGTGGCTGGTTATTCCAGGTCTCATCGTCGTCGCGATATCGATATGGTTTCTTTCCGACATATCGTCTGCATCTTCGATTGCTTTTATCGTCTCGTTGCATATCGGATTAATGGTCGGTATCTCAATGGTTTGGATGCCGGCGCAGACTAACGGGCTGAACGAGCTGCCACCGGAGCTTTACCCACATGGTACGGCAGTCATGAACACGCTTCAGCAGGTCGCAGGAGCAATTGGAACAGCGATTGCCATTATCATCCTTACAAGCGGTATGGATAAGTATTTGCACAACTCCCCAACGCCAACGAAACAGTCTGAGATGGCTAACGCGATGACGTTCGGCTCACAGAACGTGTTCTTGTTCACGTTGACCGTTACGCTAATCGGTCTTGCTATGGCGTTCTTCATCCGCCGCGTTGTCGTCAAACATGCGTCGATGAATTCGATCCATTAATGTTCGAAAAGGGAGCCTAGGGGCTCCCTTTTCAGTTAACGGGGACTTTCACTAATTACAGTTTTACTAGAAAGGTCCGTTGTTGTTTCTTTGTTTTCTACCTTAAGAACTTAAGGTTTTCTTAAGGTTATCCAAATAAAATGGGAACCAGTTAAGGTTAATGTTGAATTTGGAGGTATTTATTATATGAAAAAGAATTATACAAAAATTATACTGGATTTGATGATGGCTATTACGTTTGTGCTGCTAATGAATCCAAGAGTATTAAACGGTTTACCGTTTCATGAAATCGCTGGTCTGATAATAGGAGTAGCTATTCTTATACACATTGGATTGAACTATCGCTGGGTCGTAAATACAACCAAAAAGATATTGGACCCCAAACTCCCTAAAAAAACTCGATTTAGTTATCTGATCAATATACTGCTATTAATTTCAATGGCTACTGTCATTATAACTGGTATATTAATTTCGAGAGTAGTTCTTCCAAGTTTCGCAGTTCAAGAGGGTCACTCGATTCGAGGTATCCACGGTTTCTCTGCTGATGCAACACTTGCTTTCGTTGGTCTTCACATTGGGGTACATTGGCAATGGGTATTGGGTATTTGCAAAAAGGCGTTTAAGTCGAAAGAAGGAAAATTTAGGAAGGGTGTTCTTGTATCAGTGATACTATCAATGGCCATTTTGGCCGGTGGAATTCAATGGTTTATCTCAACAGCTTCTTCAAATTCTGGTGAATTTAAGCAGGAACAAATGCAACAAAGTGGGCAGTCAACTAATACGAACATAGGTGATACAACGAAAACACCTCAAGGATCGCCTGGCGGAGATTTTCGTGAAGGGAAATTTCATGGTAAGGATGGACATGGAGAGAGCAGCAACCCGTTTCTCGTTGTTCTTAATTATTTTGTGATTTGGGCAGCAATCATAATTCCTACTTATTATCTGGAAAAGAGAATCTTAAGGAATAAGCGGAGATCAAGAGATTTTAAACCACAAGTATAATTTGCGTCTGACTGGAACGCCTAAAAACATTCATAAAAGATAGAGAGAAAATGTCTGAAAAAGGACTGTATTAAAAGCCAGTAGACGACTGCGGTATTGTACCGGAGTCGTTTTATTTAGGTTGTAGTTTTTTAAACCTTTCCTTCCAGCCTTTAACCATCTCTAATACACTCCGATTTACTCTGCTGTGTTAAAGAATATTATCGAGATTTGCTATTTTAATTGGAGCGGAATCAACAGGCAGTTTAACATTGCCTATTTAATAAGGAATTGGCAGAGTGGTATTAAAAAGTATCTTTAATTTGAGATACTTTACTTGACGACATTCGACATTAAGATATATTTTGGTTACATAAAGTTACCTAGATTAATAAAGATAACCTTAATAATTCACAAATAATAAAATGATTAGGAAGTGAAGACTATAATCGAAGTAACTGTAAAACTTAATTTTAAGGGAAGGAATTACCAAACGAATATCATTGCAAGAAAGGACACTCCTGAAACACAAATCTTGCAGATGGCATGGGAACAAGTTGTAAAACAATGGACAAATTAATAGTGGAGAAATCCCAACTTTAGTTGAAGGGAGATAAAGCCTTGAATGAAAAGAAAGAAGTAGGAGAAAAAGCTGTAGAATATGTGAAAGACGGCATGGTGGTTGGACTCGGTACAGGTTCTACTGTATTTTATACCATCACTAAGCTCGGTCAGTTAGTCCAGCAGGGACTTTCCATTAAAGGAGTTCCGACTTCGGAACATACGAAACAATTAGCGTTAGAACTTGGTATTCCACTTGTTTCGTTAGATGAGATTGAGCAAATTGATGTCGCAATTGATGGAGCAGATCAGGTAGATCCTGAGTTAAATCTCATTAAAGGCGGCGGCGGTGCTCTTTTAAGAGAGAAAATCATCGCTACAGCAGCTGAAACTTTCATTGTCGTTGCCGACTCTGATAAAAATGTAGATACATTAGGAACTTTTCCATTACCAATAGAAGTGGTCCCATTTGGATTCGAAATGACAGTAAAACATATCAGGGAACTTGGAGGCAGTCCGAAGCTGAGACAAAAGGATGGGACCCCTTATCTAACAGATAACGGTAATTTTATTATAGACAGCAGTTTTCAAGAAATTACCCATCCAAGAGAGTTAGAGAAAAACCTGAACCTCATACCAGGTGTAGTTGATAACGGATTATTTGTAGGAATGGCAGATATTGTTATTACTATTAAAGATAAAAAGCTTGCAACGAAAGTCCGAAGCTAGAAAATGGGAGAAATCAGAATACGAACTTGGGGGATTAATAATGGAATCAAAGACCATATTGCAAATGTCCAAATAACTGCGAGTGAAACCATTGGGGTTGAGTGCTGTTAACGGGGATTCTACCTTCTTTGCTCATTGGAAAGAAGTTGAATTGTCATGGGAATGGGTACAGCCAATTCTTTGATCTTAAGCCGCCAAAACTTACCGGTCTTTAAGGAGACAAAAGCTAATGTGGAGAATCTTTCTAGGGGAGCATATGTACTAGAAGAAACAAATTCAACACCAGACGTCATTTAAATTGCTACTGGTTCTGAAGTATCGTTGGCAGTTAACGCAAAAACCGAACTCGAAAAAGAAAATATATCGGTGCGTGTTGTGGCTATGCCAAGCTGGGAATTGTTTAGTCAGCAATCAAAGGAATATAAAGAAGAGGTACTGCCATCTTCAAATTCAAAACGAGTAGCCATAGAAATGGGCATTTCGCTTGGTTGGGAGAGGTTTGTGGGCTATGAAGGGAAAACCCTTTCCATAGAGACATTTGGTGCCTCAGGTGATGGAGAAGCAGTCATGAAGCAGTTCGGATATACGGCTGAAAATGTTGTACGTATGGCGAAAAGTGTCTTACAACATTCTTAGGTAGATCAGTAAAGAAACAGATTAAAATTATTATACAACATTGGAGGAGAACATAATGAAGGTAGGACTTATTGGTTTAGGAAAAATGGGATTAAACTTAGGGCAAAATTTATTGGATCACCAGCATGAAGTGGTTGCATTTGATGTTAATCCAAGTGCAGTAGAAAGTATGAAGGAATTTGGAGCAACTGGTGTATCCAGTTATAAAGAACTCATTCAGTCCTTGGAACATCCAAGAATTGTCTGGATTATGGTCCCTCATGCAGTGGTTGATTCAGTTATTGGTGAGATCTTACCCTATTTGGAAAAAGGTGATATTGTCGTTGAAGCAGGTAATTCTCACTATAAAGAATCGATTCAACGCTACAACGAATTAAAGGAAATAGGCGTGAGATTTATGGATGCGGGTACTTCAGGCGGTATGGAAGGTGCTCGAAATGGAGCTTGTTATATGATTGGCGGTGATCCAGAAGCCTGGGAAGTGGTTGAACCCCTTTTTAAGGATACAGCAGTGGAAAATGGCTTCTTATATGCTGGCAAGGCTGGAAGCGGGCACTTCTTAAAAATGGTTCATAATGGAATCGAGTATGCCATGATGGCAGCCATTGGCGAAGGTTTTGAAGTGCTTGAGAAAAGCGAATTTGATTTTGATTACGAAAAGGTCGCACGTGTTTGGAATAATGGATCCGTTATTCGTTCATGGCTGATGGAATTAACAGAAAATGCATTTTCAAAATATCCAAATTTGGAAGAAATTAAAGGAATTATGCATTCTTCAGGTAAAGGAAAATGGACTGTAGAGGCAGCCTTAGACCTCAAAACAGCAACACCAGTCATTGCCATGTCATTATTAATGCGTTATCGCTCTCTAGAAGATGATACCTTTACAGGAAAAGTTGTAGCAGCACTAAGAAATGAATTTGGCGGACATACTGTCGAAAAAAATTAAAATATTATTTAATAAAAATTGGAGGAATACATTATGAAATTTTTTATCGATACGGCAAACCTAAATGAAATCAAAAAGGCCTATAAAATTGGGGTGTTATCTGGTGTCACGACCAACCCATCCTTAGTGGCTAAAGAAGGCGTGAAATTCGAAGATCGTATCGCAGAAATCTTAAATGCTGTTTCAGAAGTGGAGTCAGTTTCTGCCGAAGTAACACCTAATGCTTTAACTGCTGACCAAATGATTGCAGAAGCAGATGAGCTTATTAAAATTAACGGCGGAGATAAGAATATTACCATCAAAGTTCCAATGACACTTGATGGACTAGAGACTTGTCGGTATTTAACTAAAAAAGGTGTTAAAACCAATGTTACCTTAATTTTTAGTGTGAACCAGGCATTGTTGGCGGCACGTGCAGGAGCTACTTATGTTTCACCATTCTTAGGACGTTTAGATGACATTAATGAAGATGGTGTAGAACTGGTAGCGAAAATTGCCCAGATGTTCCGTGTTCAAAATCTAGATTCACAAATAATTGCAGCATCTGTTCGTCATCCTGATCATGTAACCCGCGTAGCGTTGGCTGGAGCTCATATAGCTACCATTCCATTTAAGGTCATTGAGCAATTATCTAAACATCCTTTAACAGACCAAGGAATTGAAAAATTTGCTGCTGACTGGAAAACTGTCTAAAAATTGCTGAAAACTAAAAGGGCGTTTTCTCTTATCCTGGCTGGGTAAGGAAATAACGCCCTTACACATTAATTTAATGAAAGAAAGAGGAGAACAATAATGGCTATAACTTTTGATTATTCTAATGCATTATCTTTCATGCAGCATCGGATAAGTATAATAATCCGAACTTGGCAGAAAACAAAAGTTATCAGTATGCTGCACAGGGTACGGTTCTAGCTCATGTGGATGGAGGAGTTCCAAACTTATCCGTGGAGTTGGATCAATTAAATGAATATACCTTCGGTGAAATGGTGTATTTCTTTGAGAAAGCATGTGGAATCAGCGGCTTGCTAATGGGAGTAAATCCCTTTGACCAGTCAGGTGTAGAGGCATATAAGAAGAACATGTTTGCACTCCTAGGAAAACCAGGATATGAAGCAGAAAAAGAAGAATTACAAAATCGCATATCAAAATAGTAGTAAATGGAAGCACTATTGTATTAGAATAACGGGTTCTATTATCGATTACAAAAATAAAATAAAAGGTTATTGACAAAAAAGTTTACAAGTATTATTATTATCTCATATTCAAGATAATTTAATACGAGATAATATAATTCGAGACTTTTTTAGGGAGGTGAAAATAATGGAGAGGAAATGCAATAATCTGCCCTTTCTAATATTAATGCAAACATCTAAAGCAATTCATGATCGAATAAAGGAAGAAAGGGCAATGAACAAGCTTGGTATTATGGAATTATCATTTTAGACTTTTATTTTTTTTAATAAATTATCTCGAATTCGAGATAAATAACATTTAGGAGGATTTTAAGATGATAAACATTGGTTTATTAATCATTCGTTTGGTAATTGGTTTACTATTTGTGGGTCACGGTGCTCAAAAATTGTTTGGCTGGTTTGGTGGCTATGGATTGAAAGGAACCGGTGGCTGGTTTGAATCCATTGGCATGAAACCAGGAGTGACCATGGCTATTTTCGCAGGGTTAGCAGAACTTATTGGGGGACTTTTGTTTGCTTTAGGACTATTAACACCACTTGCAGGAATAATAATTGCAGGAACTATGTTAATGGCTATCGTAAAAGTGCATGCTCCAAATGGATTATGGGCAACAGCTAATGGTTATGAATACAACTTAACTTTGCTTTCAGTTGCTATTGGTATAGCTCTGATTGGTCCCGGTCAATATGCTTTAGATTCATTTTTATTCTAAAATATCTGGTCTTTTATGACACTTTTTACTATTACAGGCGATCTTTCCTTTCGAACAAAAGAATTAAATTAATATTGTGACAGGAGTGATTAGTAGATGGAACTCTTAGGACTACATCATGTATCAATTTTAACAGGGAAAGCGGAAAAAAATTATGAATTTTATACAAAAATTTTAGGAATGAGATTGGTAAAGAAAACTGTTAACCAAGATAATACAGAATCCTATCATCTTTTCTATGCTGACGCGGAAGGAACTCCAGGAACGGAAGTGACGTTCTTTGACATTCCTCATCTTGGGCAAACATATAGGGGAACTTCAGATATTTCTACTGTATCACTAAGGGTTAGAAGTTCAGATTCATTGTTATTTTGGAAAGAACGTTTTAAACAATTTGGGATTGAACATGATGATATTCAAAAAAGAGCAAGTCGTGATACATTGGCTTTCAGAGATTTCGAGGGGACTCGCATAATACTGGTAGCCGATAACGGTGAAAAAGGTGTGAGAGCTGGAATTCCTTGGAAAAGGGATGACATTTTACTGGAACATGCCATTATTGGTTTAGGACCTGTAACTCTCACAGTCGCAATTGCAGAACCAACTATCGGTGTTTTAACAGAAGTTATGGGTTTTCGCTTTGTCGGTTCCTATCCGTCACTTGAAGGGGATTATCCTGATATATCGGTTTATGCAACTGGCAAAGGCGGCGGAGGTGCGGAGGTTCATATTGAAACAAGACCCGAATTGCCAAGAGTCCGCTTAGGTCGTGGAGGTGTTCACCATGTTGCCTTCCGTGTTCCAAATGAGGAAGAATATGATCAATGGGCCAAGCGTTTGAAAGAATACAGGTTACCTAATTCAGGGAAAGTGGAACGGTATTACTTCAAGGCATTATATTTCAGGGAACCCAATGGTATATTATTTGAATTATCAACGGATACACCAGGATTTGCGACAGATGAACCAATGGAAACAATGGGGGAAAAACTATCACTTCCATCATTTTTGGAACCAAATCGAAAAGAGATCGAAGAAAAATTACGACCATTAATCTTAAATTAAATCTTGGAGGAATATATAATGAACCATCTAAAAGGAATACACCATGTAACAGCTATTACAAGCAGTGCAGAAAAGAACTATGAATTTTTCACATATGTTTTAGGGATGCGTTTAGTTAAGAAAACGGTAAATCAAGATGATATTCAAACCTATCATTTATTCTTTGCAGATGATAAAGGCAGCGCAGGCACAGACATGACTTTCTTTGATTTCCCCGGCATTCCTAAAGGCGTTCATGGTACAAACGAGATTTCAAAGACATCGTTCCGTGTACCGAGTGATGAAGCATTAGACTATTGGGTAAAACGTTTTGATCGTTTAGATGTGAAACATACTGGAATCAACGAGCAATTTGGCAAGAAAACCCTCTCTTTCATTGATTTTGATGATCAGCAATATCAATTGATTTCAGATGAATTCAATAAAGGGGTGGAATCTGGAACACCATGGGAAAAAGGTCCCGTTCCACTGGAATATGCCATTACTGGTTTAGGACCTGTTTTTATCCGTACTGCGAAATTTGATTACTTTAAAGAAATGATGGAAAAAATCCTATTATTTAAAGAGACAGATAAAGAAGGGTCATTCCATTTATTTGAAGTGGGGGAAGGCGGGAATGGTGCCTCGGTCATTGTAGAATATAATGCCATTCTTCCTGAAGCCCATCAAGGTTTTGGGACGGTTCATCATGCGGCATTCCGTGTAGAGGATCGCGCTGTTTTAGAAGAATGGATTGAACGGATGAGTAGCTTTGGATTCCATACATCCGGTTATGTAAATCGTCACTTTTTTGAGTCATTATACGCAAGAGTGGCACCGCAAATTTTATTTGAGTTCGCTACAGATGGTCCTGGTTTTATGGGAGATGAACCTTACGAAACGCTTGGGGAAAAATTATCTTTACCTCCATTCTTAGAATCTAAACGAGCAGAAATAGAAAAATTAGTTCGCCCAATTGATACAGTGAGAAGTACAAAGGAATTCATAAAAGAATAAAAGGAAAATTAATAAACCAAACAGCTATTTACCAAGAAAAGTGGAAAAAATATGCTAAGTAACTTCGACATGAAGAAAGACGATGTTTTCTTATATTTTTTTAATTAGGCCCGACTAAATAGGCTGTTGTTTGATTATCACGTTACTTCAGATTATCCACAACAGGGTGACTTTTAAAGGAGAGAAATAGAAGTGAATAGCAAAATCATGAAAATACAAAAATTAGGATTTCCATGGGAGACAGAAGACCCGTTCCTTATGACAGTACATCATAAAGATGCGTATCCATCAGGGAATGACCAGCAGGGTCCAAACGTTTCATTGGAAGGCAGAAATCTTGGAGAGGATTTTACGTTGCGTGATGGTTTTAGAATGTATCATGGCACAACGGTTCCGGGATTTCCTGTACATCCCCACAGAGGTTTTGAAACGGTAACAGTCGTTCTTGAAGGTTTTGTTGATCATTTTGATTCATATGGGTCCGTAGGACGATTTGGAAATGGGGATGTTCAATGGATGACAGCAGGAAAGGGCTGCCAGCATACTGAAATGTTTCCTCTCGTCCATCAGGACAAAGGCAATCCACTTGAATTTTTTCAGATATGGCTGAATCTACCTGCAAAAGATAAATTCGCTGATCCTGAATATAAAATGTTATGGGCTGAGGATATACCGGAAGTACAATCGGCGGCTGCTAGTGGACAGACTACGACCGTAAGACTGATTGCCGGGAGTGTGATGGGCAAGTCTAGTTTAGAATCAAACTCTGCTTCTTGGGCAAACGATAAAAATCATCATGTAGGGATCTACCTTATTCATATGGAGCCGGAAGCAGTCTTCACCCTGCCGTCAGTTTCAGCGACAATGACGAGAAATATATACTATTATCAGGGAGATAAACTAAATATAGACGAAACAGCGATTGAAACTTACCATCGTGTAAAGCTTGCTGGTGATCAGGAAATCACGATTACAAATGGATCATCTGAGAGTTATATGCTGCTCCTAGAGGGTGAGCCGATACAAGAACCTGTCGTATCCCATGGACCGTTTGTGATGAATACTGAGCAGGAAATTCGCGATGCATTCAGGGAATATCAAAATACACAATTTGGAGGCTGGCCGTGGGACCGTCCAGATCCTGTAAATAAGCGTGAGTCAGGAAGATTCGCACGCCATGCGGATGGAAGAGTTGAAAATAGGTAACCACTATTCATTAAATATAAGGTTAGTAGGAAAATAGGCTATTTTGCCTTTTTAATGAGAGATAAGTTAGAATAGAAGCCAAAGATTGTAAAATATTGTACTTAAACTAAAGGGTACTTTCGTATTATAAGGTTAACCAGTTTATTATACTGGTTGACCTTTTTTTAATAGACTCTATTATATCAGTAGCTAGGGTAGGACTTACAGGTGCGAGGGGCATTGATCCCGTCAACTAAACTGTCCGCCCCCTACTCGTAGAAACATGTTTGAGCCTGGTTGGAACGTAGTATCGAATAACAAGCGAAGCTATGATACTTCAAGATGGAATAGGGGTTACTGGTAAGTAAATTAAGAAAGGAAGAGATAAATAATGAATCCAGTAGTGTTGGTCCTTTTTATACAGTAAGAACTATTTCAATTAAAAAAGGAGAAAAGCCAGTTAAACGGGGCTTTTCTCCTTTTTATTATAAAACTAAGCTATATTTTCCATTCTAATCATGAATTTTATATCCTCATTACTAACGTTTAATAATCTTTCTAGCACAGCCAGTTTAGCGTTTGCTTCCTTGACTTCAAATACATTAACAACATTCTCTCTCTTTAGGGTACCTATCATTTCTGAGAGAACTTGTTTAAAAGTTTGTGAATCAACCAATAAATAATGAATTAATTCTATTACTGCTTCTTTTTCTTGTTTGTTTTTGATGGCAAAAAGGCTTTGAACATCAGCCTCTATTACAAAAAGAGATTGTAAATCTTCTGAAATTTTTATATTAACGTAACTTTTTTTATTTCCATAATACTCATTATCCCTAATTCGAATTAAATCAAGTCCTACCATAAATTCATAAAAAGGAGTGTTCTTATCAAGAGTACGAAACTCGTTAATTTCAATGTTTGATTTTTCTTCTATAAAGATTTCTTTTTCAAATCTAGTTTGAATTACTTTTGATTCTAACATATTCATTTTCCTTACCTCGCTTCTAATATTAATGTATATAAAAAGTAACATGTATACTTTAAGTAACTTAAATATATTATAGTAAATTTAGGCGAATAAATCAATCAAAGTTGCATGAAAATTTTCAGTAAATGTCCATCTATAATTATTAAACAACAAACTATTACTATTAGCCAAAAAATATTTGGAGGAATTTCTGCATGGAGAGTAATTGTGATTTTTCACCATTGAAGCAAAATCCGACTCAATGATGAATCTATTAAGTTGAATGAATATAAAAAGTCTGATGGGATAATCATTCCATCAGACTTTTTTATATGGGTCAAACTATTTAGCTTTTGCAATTAATTGTAATATAATTTTCCCTTTTTTATTCTTTTGAGGATTTTTCGGCATGAGCAGGTTTTCCTATCGCTTTACCTTGATTGTAGGAAAGACCAAACCCATACCTATATGCGTTACCAGATTTATTCACATAAGCATATGCAGGATCTTCTTCTGGTGCAAAACTAGGAACATCTCCGACTTCGTTGTCAACTGCTGTCATACTAGCAGGAAGCGCGAATGGAAGTTTTCCAATAGGATTAAATTCACCGCGAATAACATCAACAATAGCCTCAGCTTTTGTACCAAAAGTACCGATTAATGCTGCTGCATTTGGTTCAATTTCATCAAGTACCCATGGATTGGTCATATTTACAGCAGTGATAGTCGGAACCGTTTTTTGAATATCGATAATTCTATCGACATTATTGATTCCTGTTTCAGGGCCTACAGTGATTCTTGGATTATTATCCCAGTTTGACTGAACTGGTTTAACATAAACATAAGCATGTGTAGCCTCTTCAAGATTATTCGTAATTGTAATAGAAGGATCGTGCTTTTTAATCGTCTCGATTAATCCCTTAGTGCTTGCTCCATCGGTTCCACCAGGGAACATCTCGACGTAAAGTTTTACGTCTTTAAGCTTTGCATCTTTTAAAGGCAATAGATTTTTATCATTACGTAAAAGAACAATTGACTTACGATGTGCTTTTTCTGCTAGTTGCTGTACTTCTGGATTATCTACCACATCAATAGCATTTTGTGGATCTACATATGGGTCTTCAAATAGGCCTAAATTCATCATTTCTGTTAGCAATAGAGTAACGGATTTGTTAACTTCATCCTCAGTAAGAATGCCTTGTTCAACGGCTTTGGTTATAAGAGTCGGATCAGATGATCCAGAAATAATATCTGTCCCTGCATTTATTGCTTTCGCCACTTTTTCTACAGCTGTTAAAGCTTCGGCACCCCAAGCATTATTTCCAACAGCACCCGTATCGGAGTTAACATATCCTTTGAAACCAAGTCTGTCACGTAAGAAATCTGTTAAGATTGCTTTGTTTAATGCAAAGCCAACTTCTTCAAATTGCTGATCTTCACTGTACCATGGTAATCCTTGATCTGCACTATCATTGCTTGGATAGGCGTAATAAGGCATAATAGACGATACATCCGCTGCGATAGCTGACTCGAAAGGAGGAATGTGATACTTAAGCAGACTTCCTTCAGTCGGATATGGATTGAATTTACCTTCCACAAAATGAGGGTCCAAACCATTATCACGTGCTCCGCCACCAGGGAAATGCTTTACGGTTATTGCAACACTGTCTTTACCAAGTTTCTCACCCTGGAATCCTTTGATAACGTTATATATCATCTCTGAAGCAACTTTAGGATCCTCACCGAATGTATCTTCAATTCTTGCCCATAGTGGGTCTGTAGCGATATCTGCCGTATACCCATAGACTTTGCGAATTCCGGCAGCTCTCCATTCCTTCGCAGCGATTTCAGAGAATTCATTTACAGCTTCCGTGTCACCAGCTGCTGCAAAACCTAATGGTCCCGGCCAAAAAGAATGTTGTCCCTCACTCGCAGCAATATTAGTGTAATCTGTGGAGGCATGGTTCCGTGGGTTCGAAGTAACAACAACCGGGATCCCTAATCTTGATGCCTCACCAAGTTCTTGCAGTTGATTCGTATATTTTGCTATCACATCTACAGTTGGTGTTTGACGGAAGATAACGTAGCGCATGTTTTTGCCGACAATCATCGAATCATCAGCTTTTACATATCTGCCATCTGCTGGATTTGTAATTGGAGTGTGTGTGTTAATCAACATTAATCCTGCTTTTTCGGCAAGTGTCATCTTTGATACTAGATCGGCTACCCGCTTATCAACAGGTAATCTCCAGTCCTCGTATGTATCTAAGCCCTTGTCCCCATCCAAATCTCTAAACTGCTTGCCATCGACTTTAAGGACACCTTTCTTTGCTGCTTCGATTTCCGGTTGCCCAGTAGCCGGGTCAGCTTGTACACGATAAGTCACTGTGTCTGCCCCTGAGTTTCCAGGATTAGTCGCAGTTGGGTCTACATACCCTAAGTCTTCATTTCCATTTGCGTTTACCTGTGGAACCATGACTGGAGCCAACAGCGATAAAGAAAGAGCACTTGTCAAGACTGTTTTTCTTAGTTTTGAAGATTTTTTTCTGATTTTTGAAGATATTGAAGCCATTTTTTTCTTCCCCCTTTTCAATTAAAGTGCTGCAAAAAAACGCATAAGAGAACGCTTTCATATAGTAATTGTACAATTCTTAATATTCTAGCGAATAGGGGAATTTTTCAGGTTTATTTGTGTTTTTTTTATACTTTTATAAAAAATACGAGAAATCAACTCAAATTTAAAGTTATGAGTGTTTTATTGACAATAATACTAGATTAATATATTATTAATTCGAGATATATGATTTAAAAATAATAAAATCAAGGATAAAAAGGAGAATTATATATATGAATGTTTTAGTAGTTAAAGCAAACAATCGTCCAGCTTCAGAGGCTGTATCAAGTAAAATGTATGAAACTTTTATGGAGAACTTAGAAGGTGTGAATGTCACAACTTTCGATGTTTTCGCTGAAGATATGCCTTATTTTGGCCAAGATTTATTTAACGCTTTCGGCAAAGTTGAATCAGGCGAAGAAATGACAGACATAGAAAAACGTCTTCTTGCTGCAAAACAAAAAGCAATGGACGCTCTTACGGCTGCTGACTTAGTTGTATTTGCATTCCCATTATGGAACTTAACAATCCCAGCACCATTACAAACGTTCATTGATTATGTATATCAAGCTGGTTTCACTTTCAAGTACGATGAAAATGGTCAAGCTGTACAATTAATGACACACAAAAAAGCGATTATTCTAAGTGCACGCGGCGGCGTTTACTCAACACCGGAAGCAGCACCAATGGAAATGTCTGCTACTTATATTAAAAACGTGGTTGGCGGCGTATTCGGTATGGAAATCGTAGACGAAGTTATTATTGAAGGTCATGCTGCAATGCCAGCTCAAGCTGAAACGATTATTGCTGTAGGATTAGAGAAAGTAAAAGAAGCTGCAAAGAAGTTATCACCTGTAGCAGTATAATAGTGAAGTAAACAAAAAGAAAGGCGCTTGGATATCCCAGGCGCCTTTCTTTTTATTTTCACTCAAAGTGTCGATTAATACTTTGACATGTTTTGAGGAAGGCAGTAACTACCTTTTCCTCATTCCCATAAAGACGTGTAGATGGGAGCGGAATGGAGATTGCACCCCGATTTCCCAATCGATCTCTACTACAACAGCCCCTGCAGTACATATCCTTCAATATGCTCTAATCTTGAAAAAGCAAAGCCATCTTACGGACCGTTACTAACTCCTTTAACAGTTCATCCCGATTCGTAATGGTTTTATCCGTGTAATATTTATATACATATATTTATAGAAGGATGTGGCTGTTGCCACGGTGAAATTTAAAAATGGGGGGATAGGAACCATTGTTGGAACTACAGCAGCTTATCTAGGTCTGTCAGCCCGCTTGGAGATTATCGGAACAAATGGTACATCTGTGATTGAGAATGATCAATTAAAGAAGCATTATCTACGAAATCCAAATAATGAAACGGAAGCCATTAACTTAGCTGGTATTGAAAATCAAAATGGGGGGATCATGATCATGCATCTGTTGACCCTGCAGCACTTGATGGTGCCTCCCATCGTTTACAATTTATCGATATGATAAATGCCATACAGGAAGATAGAGAACCGCTTGTGAATGGTGAAGAAGGATTAAAACAATTAAAAATTATTTTAGCTATTTATGAATCTGCACGGACAGGACACCCTGTACAAATAGAAGGTCTCTAACAATCCGGGCACCATACTCAAACAACGATGGTGATTGTATTAAAATACGGTGAAATAGTAACAAGTTCATCGGCTATATGAAGGACATTTCTCTTGATTTTCTAAGGGGTTTTGTCCTTCATCAGCTATATGAAGGACATTTCTCTTGACTTTCTAAAGGGTTTTGTCCTTCATCGGCTATATGAAGGACATTTCTCCTGATTTCCTAAGGGGTTTTGTCCTTCATCAGCTTTATAATTGATATGATAACAAAAAAACACACTGCGATTTCTTATTTGAAATACAGTGTGTTTTGTCTTAAGAATTGTTTGTTTCTGCCTCTGAAGTATACTTGTTGATTATTTAGAGTGGTTAAGATATGAAGTACAGGTAGGCCAATATGTTTGGGTTAATAATAATTTTGAAAACCAATATATTGAGATGGCAATTAAACATTTTTATACTAAAAGTAATCACACTGTGATACAAGTGTATCGCAATGTGCATAATTGTATAATAGAAGAGTATTTACTTAAAATGAAAATATTGATAATGGCTCGAGTTTATGGAAATGAATCCTGAATCCCCACATATGAAAAGTTAAGTGAGATGAAAAAAGAAGGAGATTATTCTTATGAAATTTAACAAAGTTCGTTGGGGCATTATTGGATGTGGTGATGTAACGGAAGTGAAAAGTGGACCCGCTTTCCAAAGGATAGAAAATTCAGAGTTGGTTGCCGTTATGCGAAGAACCGGGGAACTTGCTAAAGACTATGCAAAACGACATAATGTACCGAAATGGTACGATGATGCCGACGCACTTATTAACGATCCAGATGTTGATGCTGTCTATATT
Source organism: Neobacillus sp. C211 (assembly GCF_051842875.1). NCBI lineage: Bacteria > Bacillati > Bacillota > Bacilli > Caryophanales > Bacillaceae > Neobacillus > Neobacillus sp. C211. The sequence continues at coordinate 79,005 of NZ_JBPXRO010000014.1, read as the reverse complement.
GCGACACCACCGGTTTCACATAAAGAATATACAATTAAAGTTGCAAAGGCATGAAAACATTTGAATCCGGAATTCATGGCGTAGGAAATTGGTGTTTTTCTGCATATGATGATGTAGATGTGAATGAAATCGTTGGCAGTAAAGGGAAAATTACTTTTTCCACTTTTGGTAATGAGCCAATTGTTTTGACAACCGCAAGTGGAACAGAGCAATGGAACTTTGAAGCGCCGCAGCACGTCCATCCACCCCTTGTAAAAACTATTGTGGCTGACTTAACCGGAGGCAGTGACCAGTGCTCAAGCACTGGCGTGACCGGTGCGAGAACCAACTGGGTTATGGAGGAATTAGATAATTGACACAAAAAACCCTAATAATGGAAAAAGTCCGTTATTAGGGTTTTTTGTGTCTAATGAACTGAAGTTGCATTGTTTCTAAAAATTGGAGGCATTGTCATTAACACTTTCATTGAATAAGGATTAAAAATTCTGGGTTTACTACATATATACTTACCAAGGTTTTAAATAAAAAATGTGAGGTAATTAAAGTGAACTTGTTAGAATCCAAAGTTATCCAAACAAAGTTAGAAAAAGAAATATTTATTGATCAAAGTTCAAGCATTGAAATAAAGATATTTCAGTTTCTTGAAAAGGACTTACCCTACTATGAATTTATGGTTGGCTTAGAGTTTCTTCGTATAAGGGAAAATGAGTATTATGGAGCTGAAAAAAAGTACTTTGGTATACGTTTAACAGAAAATATGCAATCTTTAATCGTTTTTGAACCGGATAAACATAGTATTTTTTCCACAAAGAACGAACAAGAAAAACAAGCTGTTACAGAATTAATTATGTATGTATTAACTAAATCCTCTATTTTTAAAGAATTGGTATCGACCGAATTTAATAATCTTCAACATGAAAATATAGTTTGTAAAAAGGAAGAGAATGAAGTTGATGCAAAACAGGTACAGTTAGAAAAACTGCTAAATGTAAACATTGAAAATGTTAAATTTCATATTGAAATGAAAGCTTAAGTAATGGGGGGAAGTTTTGGGATTCCTGATTAGGAGAAGCTGCTCTTTAACCTATTTATGCTAACAAAGCTCCACATTGGAATGCAAAAATCTGCATTAACTTAGTTATACATCAAAAAAAAAATACCGTGCTTGCTGTAAAAGAGTAAAATTCAAACTTTATTTTGTGGGGGGAATAGAAATGCCCAAAATCACAGTTCTTGGATATGGAACTTTTGAAGTTGAAAAAGGGAGAAAGCTGGTACTAGCATTAGAAGACAACGGTGTAAATATCCTCCACCGATGTGGAGGAAAAGCAAAATGTACAACCTGTAGAGTAGAAATAATGAGTGGTGAATTTTGCGTCGAAACAACTACTGAAAAAAAAGCTTTTAATAAGAAGGGAATTATTGATGATAATTTACGACTATCTTGTCAAGTTCGAGTAGATGGAGATACAGAAATTATCCCAATTATGACGATGGAAAATTCAGGAATGGAACCAGGGCCAAGACCAGAAGAATGAAATGATTAATTGTAGATATGTTTGGTGAGTTACCTATGATAAATTCCATTCAGGAGATAGAGACCGCTTGTGAATAGGGACAAAAACCACTAAAAATCATATTAGCTATTTATCAATCCGTACGGACAGGTCTACCTGTAGAAATAGTGGATTTTTAACTAAGAATCGGAATGCCCTTATTGAATTGATTCTCATACACGTCGTGCAAAAGCTGAAGGTGCATCACTAGAAGAATTAGTAGAAGCGATCTTTGTAGTAGCAGCAGGTGGGGTTGTCACTCATAGTACTCATATACATAATGCGATGGATTCAGAAGCAGATGATTCACTTTATAGACGCTCATCAAATCTAAAAAGCTTAGTCAATTGAATAAATTTGCACCTGAAGGCTTTAAAGGTTATTTTACTTTTAGTAGAACAGCGATGAAGGACGGCAAGTTGAGTGGGAAGTTTAAAGAGATTATTGCTGTGGCAGTTGCTCATGCTACAAAATGCCCATATTGTATAGATGTCCATACGATAAATGCCATGAAGCTTGGATGTACAAATGAAGAGCTTGCAGAAGCTGTAATGGTTACTTCAGCATTACTTGCAGGAGGAGCTTATGCACATATCACGAATTTGATTCAAAGCTATGGTGAATAACGAAAAGGTATTAAAATGCAATGAAAGACCTCTCTGAAAATTAGAGAGGTCTTTTAATTTATAACCATTTATCTGCCCATTCCTCTAAAGCTTTAAGCGATCGTCCGAGTTCTGTTCCTTTTTTGGTTAAAGAATATTCGGTCCGTACCGGTCGGTCAGCAATAACATTTCTTAACACAATTCCATTTTCCTCGAGTTCTTTCATCCTTTCATTTAATACTCTTTTACTTAAGTCGGGAATGAAGGCATGAATTTCACTGAATCTTTTTGGCTCTTTCATTAATGTATGAATAATGAGACCCATCCATTTCTTCCCCATAATATGGTAGCACTCTTCAACTTTATTGCATAATTTATTTTCTGCATCCATCTATTAACACCTCATAATAGTATCTTGGTTATTATTAATAACTATATATTAATAATAACAAAATCAGTTGTTAAAATAAAGTATTTACTGGAACAAAATTACCAAAGAATAAAATCTGTTCTTTTTCGTTCACGAATTTGGACACTTATAAATTGACAGCTAAATTAAAAAAGTTATTACGGTTACATAAAGTTATCTAGTTATTAATTGAATAATCTGATGGAACTAGAATAGAAGAGAAGAGAAATATTTTTTTGAAAAAATCTCGAAATGCAATTGCTGGTGGAATCGGGGGCTTTGCGATTACAGCCATAGGGTATGATTCAGCTCGTGAAGTACAAACTGTGGGTACCCTGGAAGGGATTTATGGACTGGCTACGATCGTACCTGGTGCCATCTATCTATTGATTTTCTTAATATTAGTCTTTCTATATCCATTAACGAAGCAACGGATGAAACAGCTTACCATTGATTTAACAGAACAAAGAAAGAATAGAAGATAAGGATTGGTAGATATTAATTTCGTATATGTAAATTTTGAGAGTGGTAGTGGTCCAAAAGTGACCCATGCAGGACGCTTTTGTAATGTATTTTAAAAAGGGATTTCAAGATACAGCGACTTTTCATTTATCTTGACCCAGACTATGAAAATTAGAGATTATTTTACTATAGTACCACCGGAACAAACTATCAAGCAGCTCAGTGGGATGTTGATGCAGAGAAACAAGCAGATGCAGAGGACAGAGCTGGAGATCCATGAGATCGCCAGCTTTTTTTGTTAGGAGGAGGGACATTTATCGTATCGAAAGGTAGGTTCTTATGGCTAGAAAACAATAGAATGAAACAATTGAAGTGTCTGAACATCATTTTACATTATTACGTAAAATATAAATTTGACGTAATTAACTCGATTATGTAAAATATAGAAGTGAGGTGATTTTATGGTAAATCAGGATAAACTAATAAATTATAAAAAATTGCAAATCATACTTAACGAATTACCGTGGTATGTTGATGAATACATAAACCACAAACTCAGAAAACTTTCGACGGCTTCCTTATATAATTACTGCCATGATTATAAAATCTTCTTCAACTGGATGATCAACGAGCAATTAGTGTTTGGCAATGTCAAAGATATTCCTTTGGAACGTCTGGAGCAAATGACAGTTTTAGAGGTTGAAAGTTTTTTAAACTATCTCCATTATCAATTAAATAACAAAGAACTCACCGTAAATCGGAAATTATCTGCATTAAAATCACTATTTAATTACATGCAAAACATTGCTGAAACACCCGATTTAAAGTCATACATTAATCGAAATGTCATGGCCAAAATTGAATTTAATGAAGTAAAAGACAGCATGGAAACAAAAGCAAATAAAATGGAAGGTAAAATCCTTCTTGGCGATGAATATGAGAAGTTTCGCCTCTTTGTTGCTAATGATTATGGCGAAATGAACAAAGATAACAAAAAAATCTCTAACTTTTATCAATTAAATAAGGAGCGTGATACAGCGATTGTGTCATTAATCTTAGGATCCGGTCTTCGCCTTTCGGAGTTAGTTGGAATTGAATTAGACGATATCGATTTTAGTAAATATTGTGTACGAGTTATTCGAAAAGGTAATAAAGAACAATTTGTCTTCTTTAGTCAGGTTGCAATGGCTGACTTGAAAGAATATCTGTCGATTCGAACTGCTAAGTACCAGGTTGATAAAGCCAATAAGGCGTTGTTTATTTCTGCACCCATTGGACCAAAAGGAAAATCACGAAGATTAACGGGAAGATCTGTTGAAAAATTAATTGAAAAATATGCCACCGCATTTGGTAAACCATCATTATCCGTACATAAGCTGCGGCATTCGTTTGCGACCAGATACCATGCTGAAATCAATGATGTACCAAAATTAAGACGTCAATTAGGTCATTCATCAATCCAAACCACAATGATTTACACACATATTAAGAATGATGATCTTAAAATTGCTGTTGATAAAATGGATATGCCAAAAGAACAACTGGATTAATAATGACTGTCTGTAAAAAAGGCAGTTGATTTTTTTATTTTATCAGTTTACATAATATTATTATGTAATAAAAAAATGTAATAATCTCAATTACAAAGTATACTTAAGAAAATGAGACAGAATAAAATTTTTAATATTTTTCACTTTGCAAATTTAAAAATGCGTTCAGAAAGCTCATATGCTCTCCAAACGCATTTTTTTATCCTACATTTTTCATCGAATTGCTTCCAGTAAACTGACTATTATACAAATCTGCATAAAAGCCGCCTTTTTCAAGCAATTCGACGTGATTTCCTTTTTCAATCACACTGCCATTATTCATCACAAGGATTAAATCTGCATCACGAATCGTCGACAATCTGTGTGCTATAACAAAGCTTGTGCGCCCTTTCATTAAATGGTTCATCGCTTTTTGAATTTGTACCTCTGTCCGGGTATCTACACTACTTGTTGCTTCATCAAGTATTAGAATCGCTGGATTCGCGAGTATCGCTCTGGCAATGGTTAACAGCTGCTTTTGGCCCTGAGAAATATTGGATGCCTCCTCGTTCAATATCGTATCATAACCGTCTGGAAGAGTTCGGATAAAATGGTCCGCATTGGCTGCTCGCGCCGATGCCACCACTTCCTCTTTTGTTGCCCCTTCCCTTCCGTATGCAATATTATCAAAAATCGTACTGTTAAACAGCCAGGTATCCTGTAACACCATACCGAATAAACTCCTTAGGTGCTCCCTTTTTAAATCTCTCGTGTCAATGCCATCAATTAAAATTCGACCGGAATTAATCTCGTAGAAACGCATTAACAAATTAATAAGTGTTGTCTTCCCTGCCCCTGTTGGTCCGACGATCGCAACCGTCTGGCCAGATTTCACATCAATTTGCATATCTTCGATTAAGATTTTATTTTCCTCGTAGCCAAAAGTAACATGTTCAAATGTTACTTCACCCCTCGGAGTAGAAATCACTTTTTCAGCAACCGCTTCTGGGACCTCTTCAGTTTCATCTAATATTTCAAACACACGTTCGGCAGATGCGATAGTTGATTGAATCACGTTGGCAATCGATGCTGTTTGTGCGATTGGTTGAGAAAATTGCCGCGCATATTGGATAAAGGCCTGAATATCACCAATTTCAATCGCTTTTTTAGTGACTAGGATTCCACCAACGACGGATACAAGGACATAGCCAATATTATTGATAAAAGACATAAGCGGCATAATCATTCCAGAAACAAACTGTGCCTTCCAGGCTGATTGGTAGAGGGTTTCATTAATTCCTTCAAATTTGTCAATCGATTTCTGCTCATGGCCAAATACTTTGACTACCTTATGTCCTGTATACATTTCTTCTACATGACCATTTAGCTCGCCTAGTGATTTTTGCTGTCCTTTAAAATATTGTTGTGACTTTTTAGCGATTTTTGCAATCGCTACACCACTAATTGGCAGTGTCACAATCACGATCAATGTCATCAAAGGACTGATTGATAGCATCATGATGATTACTCCAATAATTGTAACTACTGAGGTAATCAACTGGGTTAAGCTTTGCTGTAAGGTTGTGCTGATATTATCGACATCATTGACTGCACGGCTGAGAATTTCCCCATGGGTACGTGAATCAAAGTATTTTAACGGCAGCCTGTTAAGCTTTTCTTCAACTTCTTTACGGAGATTATAAACTGTCTTTTGTGCGACGCCAGCCATGATATATTGTTGTAAATAGGCAAAAATCGCACTCAATATATAAAGAACTATTAGTAAAATAATAATTTGACCGATATACTCAAAATCTATTTTAGCCCCAGGAACCCCTCTGAGCTTCATCATTAAGCCTTCAAATAATTTTGTGGTTGCCTTCCCCATGATTTTAGGACTGACAATTGCAAAAATCGTACTGATAATGGCAGTAATTAATACGGAAAGAAGCTGTAATTTATAGGGCTTCAAATAGCTGATTAATCTGTTAAGTGTTCCTTTAAAATTCTTTGCTTTTTGGACAGGCATACCCATTCCCATCGGTCCAAATCCACCACCAGGGCCAAGTTTGCGCGCCCCAGATTCTTGATTTTTGGGTTCCTTACTCATGCGATTTCCTCCTCTGACAGCTGTGACATCACAATCTCACGATAAATCGCACTCGATTCCATCAATTCTTTATGTTTACCGATACCAGTAACCTCGCCATTATCTAGCACAATAATCTGATCGGCGTCGATAATTGTGCTTACTCGTTGTGCCACGATTAATACCGTTGAATTGCCAGTTTCCCCTTTTAGTGCAGCGCGCAGCTTGGCATCTGTTTTAAAGTCCAATGCGGAAAAGCTGTCATCAAATATATAAATCTCAGGCTTCCGAACGAGGGCTCTGGCGATGGATAACCGCTGTTTCTGCCCGCCAGAAACATTTGTTCCCCCTTGGGCAATTACCGCATCAAAACCTTCTGGCATGTTTGAAATGAATTCTTTCGCCTGGGCAATTTCGGCAGCATGTTCGACTTCTTCTGTTGATGCATTCTCTTTCCCATAACGAATGTTCTCTGTGATTGTGCCTGTAAATAGCACTGATTGCTGTGGGACAAACCCGATCTTTTCTCTAAGCTGTTCTTGGGTCATATCTCTTACATCCATTCCATCGACAAGAACTTTACCACTTTCAACATCATAAAAGCGCGGAATCAAGTTAATCAGTGTCGACTTTCCGGAGCCTGTTCCCCCAATAATAGCTGTTACTTCACCAGGTTTCATAGAAAAAGAAATATTTAAAATTGCAGGCATTTCTGCTCCAGGATAACTGAAGGTAACATCCTGAAATTCTACGTGCCCTTTTGTGCCTTCCCCTGATAACGACGAAGATGGATCCTTAATATCGGCTACCGTCTCAAGCACTTCGTTAATTCGGACAGCAGATACCGATGCCCTTGGTATCATCACAAACATCATGGATAGCATGATGAATGAGAACATAATTTGCATAGCATATTGGATAAATGCCATCATATCACCGACCTGCATATGCCCATTGCTAATCCGAAGCCCGCCAAACCAGACAATCGCTACAGTTGAGAGGTTAAGAACAATCATCATAATTGGCATCATTGCAGCCATGATTTTATTTACCTTAATAGATGTTTGTGTTAAATCCCAGTTGGCTTCATCAAAACGTTTCTTCTCATGCTCCACTCGATTAAATGAGCGAATAACACGAATACCAGTTAAGTTTTCTCGTAAAACGCGATTGAGATTATCCAATTTTACCTGCATTGCTTTAAATAGTGGAATTCCTTTTCTTGCGATTATGACGATCGCAAGTACGAGAATTGGCAAAGCGACAGCAAGAACTAACGTTAGCTTGGCATCCTTTGAATAGGCCATAATGATACCGCCAATACACATCATCGGTGCCATCGCCATCATTCGTAACATCATTACTAATACTTGCTGGATTTGAGTAATATCGTTGGTAGTTCTTGTAATCAATGAAGCAGTTCCAAGTTTATCAAACTCGTGCAGTGAAAAGTTTCCTACATGGGAGAAAATTTTGCTCCGCAATTGCTTTCCAAACCCTGATGCTGCTTTTGCTGAGTAGAAACTCGCAGCAATGGAACAAATCATCCCTCCTGCCGCGACGAGCAGCATGAAACCACCGATTTTCCAAATGTAGTTGGTATCACCAGTCACTACACCCTTGTCAACAATGTCAGCCATTAACGTTGGCAAATAAAGTTCTGACAATGACTGTAAAAGCACTAGGCCTAAAACCAAATAGATGGGTAATTGAAATGGTTTTAGAAATCTGGTTAATTTGATCAACATCTCTCAACTCCGTTTTCAATAATTCATACGAGTAACTTTATCCTATTTTTATGAACTAAATATGAACAAATATATTTATTAAGTTTATAAAAAAGATCATTTGGCTTGTTAAGCAAACATAAGTATATTCCCGACTGGAAATTCCGTCAAATTTTTACAAAAAAAAAACACAGGGAATCCTGTGTTTAACGATCATTTATTGATTTCTTTATTAACCACCGTGCCGATGAGCTTCCAATGACCTTTTTCTAACAACCAAGTAGATTTAACCAATGCAATAAGGTCCGCATTTGCGATTCCAGTAACCCTTTGCTCCCCCAGTAATCCCACTTTATTGCCCTCTAATTGTATCGGTTGGAGACTGCTAAAAGTGTTTACGGTTAGCTCCGTGGGCTCATTTATCTTTCCTTTATAATAAAGGCCGAGCTTTTTATAATACTTTTGACGGTCCTTTAGATCAAACCGATAGAATTTTCCTGTTTTAGCAAGTTTGATTTCAGCTTTATACCCATTTAAAAAATGGCTATCCATTTCAAGCGGCTCAGGCAGGGCTAAATTCGTATGGACAAAATCCTTCATAGAAAAAGAGTAGTTATGAACAATTCGCTCATTTCCTCCGGTTAACACATTTGCAAATAAATCCTTCACCCCATCATGGTTTAAGTCCACTAGCAGGAGTGACGCCTTTGCACCACTTTCCAAAGGGAAGGAAAAGGTCTTTCCATTGGAGGCGGCAATTTCAATATAGATTTTCTCTAAAAATGTATCTTCTTTCTGATAAGGAACACCCTTTAAAAGGATTTCTTCCTCCTTTTCGTCTCCTGTAATATCTTCTTGCTCTTTTGTTATGGTGACCGTTTTTGTAGTTTCTTCAATTGCATAAACCCCAGTAATCGCAGTAAGTGACATGAGAAAAAACGAAGCAATCACCAGAAGCATCTCTTTTTTCATCCATGAACCCTCCCAACTCTGTTATTAGTTAGTATGTCCAGTTTTGGAAAAAAGATGAAAAAGGGACTCTCTTATTTTTAGAGAGTCCACAAAAAATTATTCATTTGGTTTTTCAGGTGCTGCTACTTTCCAAACAGTGGTTACCTTGCCGTTATCATCCTCATCAAGTATAAACGATCCATTCGAATAACGGTCACTGAAGTGAATATCTACTGTATGAAGTGTTTCGATATGTCCTTTTTCCGTTTGGAGATAAATAATATCCTGCTCATTAGCAATAACAAATCCGGTGATTCGGTGTGGATTTGACTTAAGCTCTCTTAAAATGACAACCCCGCGCTTGGCTCGAGTTGCTTTTTCAAACTCTTTCATTTTCATCCTCTTCACAGCTCCACGCTGCGTCGCAATAACGATCGTTTCATTACTATCTGGATGAATGATTTTTCCGCCAATGACAAAATCGTTATCCTTTAAATTCATCCCTTTAACTCCGGCAGCACGTGCACCGACAATACTGATTTCTTCTTCATGAAACCATAAGGAGTAACCTAAGTGGGTGATTAAGAATAATTCTTCCGTTCCATCTGTTATATGAACATCAGTTACTTGATCATCATCCTTGAGGTTGATGCCAACAAGCGGTTTGGAATATCGTTGTGCTTTATATTGTTTAAGCTCTGTTTTCTTGACCATGCCATTTTTCGTGACAAAGACAAGGAATAGATTTGCCTCAAAGTCTTTAACCGGAATCGCTTGGATAATCTCTTCCTCACGTTCAATTGGAATAATATTCGCGACATGCTGTCCAAGGTCTTTCCAACGGATATCCGGAAGCTCATGAACAGGGCAGAATAAATAATTTCCTTTATTCGTGAAGAGGAGAAGGACATCCTTTGTATTCATTTCAAGCTGAGCTAACAAACGGTCTGAATCTTTCATCGCTAAATCCTGGCCATTGGAAGCTGCATATGAACGTGGGCTCGTCCGTTTTACATACCCTTGTTTTGTGATCGTTACAATCACGTCTTCGCTAGGAACGGTAACTTCAAGATTGATTTTCAATTCTTCGATTTCAGCTACAATCTTAGAACGACGCGCATCTGCAAAACGTTTCTTCACATCTTTTAATTCTTTTTTAATGACAGAGAAAAGAGTTTTCTCACTTGCTAAAATACTAGTAAGCTCGTCAATTTTCTTCGCTAATTCTTCCGCTTCCTGCCTCAGTGCAGTGATATCGGTGTTTGTTAAGCGATAAAGCTGTAAGGAAACGATCGCTTCGGCTTGCAGCTCTGTGAAACCATACTTTGCCATCAAATTATCTTTCGCATCGCGTTTATCCTTGGATGCGCGGATGGTGGCAATTACTTCATCAAGGATGGATAAAGCTTTCATTAATCCTTCAACGATATGCTGACGCTCTTTCGCTTTATTAAGGTCATATTGCGACCTTCTTGTCACAACTTCTTTTTGGTGTTCGATATAAGCGTCCAGCATTTCTCTTAGTCCCATTAATTTTGGACGTTTTTTATAGATGGCAACCATATTAAAATTGTAGGTTACTTGAAGATCACTATTTTTGTATAAATAGTTCAAGACACCTTCTGCATCGGCATCTTTCTTTAAATCAATGACTATTCTTAAGCCTGTTCGGTCCGTTTCATCGCGGATCTCTGAAATTCCTTCTACTTTTCGATCGAGACGGAATTCATCCATTTTTTTAACAAGATTGGCTTTATTGACTTCATATGGTATTTCGGTAATGACTATTTGCTGCTTACCGCCACGAACCTCTTCTATTTCTGCTTTGCTCCGGACGATAATTTTCCCTTTACCAGTTTCATAGGCTTTTCTAATCCCATCAATCCCTTGAATGATACCGCCTGTAGGGAAATCTGGCCCTTTAATGATGGTCATCAGTTCGTCTACAGATACATCCGGTTGATCCATTCTCTTGATTACTCCGTCAATGATTTCTCCAAGGTGATGCGGGGGAATATCCGTTGCGTAACCTGCTGAAATTCCTGTCGAACCATTGACAAGAAGGTTCGGGAACATCGCTGGCAAGACCGTTGGTTCTTTCGATGTATCATCAAAGTTTGGAATAAATTCAACGGTATTTTTTTCGATGTCACGCATTAATTCGGCAGCAATCGCTGAAAGCCTTGCTTCAGTATAACGCATAGCTGCCGGCGGATCACCATCAACGCTACCGTTGTTTCCGTGCATTTGAACGAGGACGTTTCTAACCTTCCAGTCCTGACTCATCCGCACCATTGCCTCATAAACAGAGGTATCACCGTGTGGGTGGTAGTTACCGATGACATTACCAACGGTTTTTGCTGATTTTCGAAATCCTTTATCGTACGTATTTCCTTCCACATGCATCGCATAAAGAATTCTTCGCTGTACAGGCTTTAGGCCGTCACGTGCATCCGGAAGGGCACGTTCTTGAATGATGTACTTACTATATCTGCCAAAACGATCACCAATTACATCTTCTAGAGGCAAGTCACGGAATTTTTCATTTGTACTCATCCTTCAGAATCCTCCTCGGAGACCGTAATATTTTCATTTTCTAAAATGGTGTCATCTTCTTCTAAACCAAATGCTACATTACTTTCGATCCACTTGCGGCGCGGTTCAACCTTGTCGCCCATAAGGGTTGTAACGCGGCGTTCTGCTCGTGCAACATCATCGATTTTTACACGAATCAATGTCCGTGTTTCTGGATCCATTGTTGTATCCCATAGCTGGTCGGCATTCATTTCGCCAAGTCCTTTATAACGCTGAATAATATAGCCTCTGCCCACTTTTTTCAGGGCACCCTGGAGCTCATCATCACTCCAAGCATATTCGATAATTTCCTTTTTGCCTGTACCTTTACTCACTTTATAAAGCGGCGGGAGGGCAATAAACACTTTGCCTGCTTCTAGCAGCGGCTTCATATATCGATAAAAGAATGTAAGTAATAAGACCTGAATATGTGCTCCATCGGTATCAGCATCCGTCATAATGACAATTTTATCATAGTTGATATCTTCTACATTAAAATCCGTACCGACCCCACCGCCAATTGCATGGATGATCGTATTGATTTCTTCATTTTTAAAAATGTCAGAGAGTTTTGCTTTTTCCGTATTGATTACTTTACCTCTAAGTGGAAGTACGGCTTGAAAGCGGCGGTCACGCCCTTGTTTTGCGGAACCTCCCGCGGAATCACCCTCCACCAGGTATAGTTCATTTCTTTGAGGATTACGTGATTGGGCAGGTGTTAGTTTACCAGACAAAACGGCATCCGAACGTTTCCGTTTTTTACCGCTTCTAGCATCCTCACGCGCTTTTCTAGCAGCTTCTCGAGCTTGATAGGCTTTAATCGATTTTTTGATAAGAAGGGAGCTAATATCAGGGTTCTCTTCAAGAAAGTAGGAGAGATGTTCAGAAACAACAGCATCGACTGCTGACCTAGCCTCACTAGTTCCTAATTTCCCCTTTGTTTGTCCTTCGAACTGAAGTAGTTCTTCCGGGATTCGAACGGAGATTATTGCCGATAAACCTTCGCGGATATCTGCACCATCAAGGTTTTTGTCTTTATCTTTTAAGAATGAAACCTTGCGGGCATAATCGTTAAATACCCTGGTCATTGCTGTTTTTGCCCCTGCTTCATGGGTACCGCCATCTCTTGTGCGGACATTATTAACAAAGGAGAGGACATTTTCGGAATAGCCATCATTAAATTGAAACGCAAAATCCACTTCTATTCCATGCTGAGAGCCTTCTAAGCTGATAACCGGATGAAGGACATCCTTTTCTTCATTTAAATAAGCAACGAAGGCTTCAATCCCATTCTCATAATGAAAGACTTCATGGAAATCATTACGATCATCGATAATATCGATTTTCAATCCTTTTAGCAAGAAGGCTGACTCTCGTAACCTCTCACATAATGTTTCGAAATTGTAAGTAGTCGTCGAAAAAATGGTCGGATCTGGCTTAAAATGAATCGTTGTTCCTGTTTGATTGGTTTTGCCGATTTTTTCGAGAGTGGTTGCTGGCTTTCCCCCATTTTCAAAGCGCTGTTCATATACGAAACCGTCCCTTTTAATCGTGACAGTTAACCATTCAGATAATGCATTAACTACCGATGCACCAACACCATGCAAACCGCCGCTTGTTTTATATCCACCTTGGCCGAACTTTCCGCCGGCATGAAGCACTGTTAAAATAACCTCTGGTGTCGGTTTCCCCATTTTGTGCATACCTGTAGGCATGCCGCGTCCTCGGTCATTAACACTAATTGAATTATCTTTGTGTATTTTTACAATGATTTGATCACCAAATCCTCCAAGTGCTTCATCGACAGAATTGTCGACAATCTCATAAACGAGGTGATGAAGACCGCGTGAATCGGTGCTGCCAATGTACATTCCTGGACGCTTTCGAACCGCCTCTAGACCTTCTAGTACCTGTATGGCATCATCATTATAATCAAAAACTTGCTGATTCCTTGCCACTAAAATACCCCTTTCATTCCCTACAAAAAGAAGTATCCTTCTAATTGCTTCATGAACTAATTGATTAGTCATCTTTTTATTATCTTTTTATATTTTAAAATAGAACCAATGTTTGCCGCTTCTTATTTTATCATAAATCTTGCGGCTTCTATGCTATATTGTAGCGATTTATTTTAATTTGGCAAATACGTAATTTGAAACAACATACTTTTGTAATAATATTTTCTAGCGTTTTTTGGGGGATTGAAAGAAAAAAACTGCTAATAATTAGCAGTTTTATGGTAAACATTATGCTTTTGTTAACGCATGTTCGACTTTAATGCAGCGGTTCATAATAACCGTATAGCCATTGTTTTTTAAAAACTCATACGCCTCATCATTTTCTAGTCCAAGCTGCGCCCAATATACATCGGCATCAATCTCATCAAATTCTTTGGCTACATCGAACAATTGTTCCGACCTGCGAAAAACATTAACAATGTCTACATGTCCTTCAATATCTTTCAGAGAGGCAACTGCCTTGACACCAAGAACCTGATCGACAGTAGGATTCACTGGAATAATGTCATAACCCGCTTTTTGCATAGCAGCTGAAACTTGATAGGATGTTCGTTCAGGATTATCACTCAAACCAACAACTGCGATTCTTTTTGCCTTTTTTAAAATTGTCCCAATTTCATTACGACTTGGATTTTCAATGCTCATATGTCTCACTCCCTTTTCTCTTTATTTTACCTATATTTTCAAAAAATACATAATAAAAAGTTCTTAACAGAAAAACCCCTGGTAGAAGAGGCTGCATAAAATATTATTTAACTGGTTAAAAGTTTCGGTTTAACTTGTATCGTCGCCCGGTTTTTATATGTTTTATATGATTTTATCTAAATTATATTGTCTCTATACTTTGCTTTCAATGAATTAACAAAGGGTTTGAAAATTCTCCTTTTTTTCGTAATAAAATTGACTCTATTTGTACTTACTTGGGACAGAAAAGGAAAAGCGTGGTGTTTTTTCTATATTACATGGTAAAATAGAAGGACTGGATCTTTTTGTTGAAGGAGAATTTGTTAATGGTTCAAATTATTTTAGTTTTGGTTCTTGCGTATTTACTAGGTTCAATCCCTTCTGGTTTAATTATCGGAAAAGTATTTTATAAAACAGATATTCGCCAGCATGGGAGCGGAAATTTAGGCGGAACAAATACGTTTCGGACACTCGGTGTTAAAGCGGGCATGGCGGTGACACTTGCTGATATACTGAAAGGGACACTAGCAGCATCTCTGCCCTATCTTTTTCATGTCGATGTGAATCCATTAATGGCTGGAGTATTGGCTGTTATCGGTCATACCTATCCGATTTTTGCCGGGTTTCGTGGCGGAAAAGCCGTTGCTACTTCAGGTGGTGTCGTATTGTTCTACGCACCGTATATGTTTATCACAGTCCTTGTTATCTTTTTTATCAGCTTATACCTATCAAAATATGTTTCCTTATCCTCGATGATCGCAGGAATTACAGCTGTTCTGTTTGCTATAGTTACTGGTATTATTCGTGAATGGGACATCCCATTGCTCATCGTAGTATTTCTACTAGCATCGTTTGTGATATACCGGCACCGAGCCAATATTAAAAGAATTATTAATAAAACGGAACCGAAAATTAAATGGTTATAATGAAAAGGAACCTATAGCGGTTCCTTTTTAATTTATTAAATAGTTTTAAAATTATAGAAGTATATAATATAGTATAACTAACAGTCTAAAAATGGATTACATAAAAAACAAGCGCCTATTAAGGAGTAATTATGAAACGGAATGCTATTATACCTTCAGTTTTAATTATTGTTGCATGTGTCGGATTAGCTTCTTATCTCTTAATTCAACAAAGTCAACATTCAGATGAAGACGAAAAAGTTTATCCTTTAAAAGAGCATAAGCCTCGTTCTTTACTACTGATCAATCACGAGATAACAGAAAAAGTAACACTTGGTGCCATAGGGGATATTTTGATTCACGACAAAGTTTATAAAGATGCCTTTAATGGAGCTGCCTATCATTTTGAACCTATGTTTGAAAATGTGAAACCTCTATTAGAAAAGCCAGACGTTTTAACGGCCAATCAAGAAAGTATGTTAGGGGGACAAGCACTGGGTCTTTCCGGTTATCCAAGGTTCAATAGCCCATACGAGCTAGCAGATGCACTCGTCCATACAGGGGTCGATATAGTATCAACAGCGAATAATCACACGTTAGATAAAGGCGAAAAAGGGATTAAGTCGGAAGCCGCTTATTTAGAAAGTATTGGACTGCCACATGTGGGAAGCTTCCTTGATGAAAAGGACCGCCAAAATTTGAGGATACTAAATAAAAATGGGATTAAGCTTGCCTTTCTCTCCTATACCTACGGAACGAACGGAATCCCAGTACCAGACGGAAAAGATTTTCTCGTCAACCTGATTAATCGCGAATCGATGAAAGAAGAAATTCATCGCGCCAAAAAGCAATCAGATGTAGTGGTCATGAGCATTCATTGGGGTAATGAGTACAAGCGAATGCCGACAAAAGAACAAAAAGACCTTGCAAAATTTCTTGCTAATGAAGGAGTCGACATCATCTTTGGCTCTCATCCCCATGTCTTGCAGCCAATGGAATGGATAAAAACAGCGGAAGGGAAACAAACATTCGTCGTTTATTCATTAGGGAATTTTATTTCCGCCCAACATGGCGACTATAAAGATATTGGCGGTTTAACCACCATTGATATAACAAAACATGTATCAGAAAAAGGAACCACCATTGATTTGTCTAACCCGGCTTTTTATCCAACCTATGTCGCAAGTAAAAAGAATCATAATTTCCGTGTGGTTCCATTAGAGAAAGCAGGATCATTTGGTCTGCGAAATGCTAATGCGAAATTTAAAGAAATTCAAACACATATGCAACAATGGCTTCGGTAAAGCGGGGCCTTTTTACTCATAAAAGAAAGGTAGGAGGAACAAAGCGGATGGAAGGTATTAATCGACAAGGTATCTTGTTTAGGTTGTTATTTTTAACCATGACCTATTTTTTTGCAAGAGGTTACTACACTCCTTTTTTTGTTTTTCTGATTGCTTTATTATTATTAGTTGCTTTTTTTAAGGAAGACAAACGCTTATTTGCCTGGATGGTCATATCATTTTTTTTAGGTAATCTATTGCTAGTGAATATGGATAACTTAGAAAGTTTTCGTTTAACACCTTATTCGCTTGTCATGTCTAGTCAATTGTTTTATTAATCCCAATCATTATTATTAGTTATGTTATTAAGAAATTTAAACTAGAAATTAGTCCATTTTTAAAAAACCCTATGCTATCAGGAGAAATTCAACTCCCTTTTAACTTCGCTTTTTCGTTAAGAAAATTTTTTCTTATCCTTTGCCTTCTTTCAATACTAGCTATTATTGGGATACTTTTGATAAAAAAAGATGAAGTGCAATGGCATCCTTTGCTATTCATTTTATTGTTTTCGATCATCAATGCATTGCTAGAAGAGGTTTTGTGGCGCGGAATACTTCTTTATAAACTGATTACGATCACCAATCAAGGATTAGGTTTGATCGTCACCAGCATTGCTTTTGGCTTACATACGACCATGTTTGGATTTTCAATCTTAATATCAATTCTTTATATTTTTCTAGGATTAATATTTGGATTATTTACGTTATCATCTAAAAGTATCATTCCAGCTTTCATTGTTCATACCTTGATCACGATCCTAATAATAGTATCCGGATGGGGTAGGATTCCCGTTTAAATTTGCCGAAATTCCTAATCTAAAAAAAAATCCGCACTTTTAGAGTGGTTACTCTTCAAGTGGACGGATTTCTTTTTGCCATATATGTTCAAACAAACCTTCTTTATGTAAAATTTCTCTTTGTCGCTCACCTATTAAATCAAAATGCGAATAACCATCCTTCCGATGATGGATCCATTCTTTCCTTAACCCATATTTTTGGCCCCAAACTGCTAATTTTACAAGGTCATTGCAGCCCACCTTAGTGACTGTATTTGAACCTGGAAAGCGATCATCAAGCCAATAATGGGTTAAAAACGCAATTTCTCCGTTGTCAATTTTTCTTTTCCATTCGCTTATTTGCTGTTTTTTAATTCCAAAGGCCAATCAAGACACCTCAATGAATAAATTATTTCGTCGATAAAAGTAAGAATTTTAGTCCTTTTTCTTAATTTCCTCATATTTTAAATACCATTCAGGAAATGCCTTTTTGAATGAAGACGGTCTAAAATTATCCTTTTTAACAATAATATGGGTTGTTTTTCCTTCTGCACATATTTCATCATCGCCATTTACAATCGTATATCCATAAACAGTTTTGATGCCATTATTTAATTCTACCCATGTTTTTACAAACCCTTTATCACCATAGCGTAACGGTTTTTTGTAGGTCACTTGAACGTCATAAACAGGAGCAAAATAGCCTGACTCCTCCATGGCAAGATAATTGTATCCAATATCTTCAATTAATCCTGTTCTGCCAAGTTCAAAAAACTTTAGATAATTAGCATGGTAAATAACACCCATCATATCTGTATCAGCATAATAGAGCTGAATTTCTCTAGTCGAAATAAATAAATTTTCCACGGGTCACGACCCTTTCGTGATCATATTTTACATTTTATTGATTGCCTTTATTACATCTGCTCCCTCAAGCAGCAGGGACTTTTCAAAAAGATCTTCATCTTCTGCAACATCCATTAATCTTGAGGCCTGTGCTTGAATCATTTCATCCACCATGTTTGTTGCAAAACGGCCATTCCCTTTGAAGGATTCTTCATCCATCTTTTGAAGTAACAGCACTTTTGCTTCCCCTGTTAGGTGGTATTGAAAACTATTAGCATAGACCGCCATGATTTCAAGCAGTTCCTCTGTTGAATAATCAGGAAATAAAAAGAACTTTTTAAAGCGGGAGCGAAGACCAGGATTGCTTTCTAGGAGCAAGTCCATTTCATGTGGGTAACCTGCCAAGACAACGACTAGGTTTTCATTATGCTTGGTCATTTCATCAACAAGTGTATCTATGACCTCTTTACCAAAATCACCTGTTGTCGAACTGAAAAGGGAATAGGCCTCGTCAATAAATAAGACACCACCGAGAGCTTCCCTAATTTTTTTCTTTGTTTTCCCTGCCGTTTGACCTACATATCCGGCTACAAAATCTGCCCTGCTTGCTACGATAAGATGACCTCGTTTTAAAATGCCACATTCCTTTAAAAGCTCCGCATAAATCTTAGCTACGGTTGTTTTTCCTGTACCAGGATTTCCGGTGAAAACAGCATGAAGCTGAATAGGTACGGGCGGCAGCCCTTTTTTCATCCGGTACTGCTGCATTTTTACAAACTTGAAAAGGGACCGTATCTCAACCTTTGAGGCGTCTAACCCAATTAGTCGATCCAATTTTTCATAAGGAGACTCTACACTTTCCTCTTTTTCTAAAAGAAAGTCCTCTTTATTCAGTAACATAAAATCTAAGATGTTATCATCCTTTACTTCCTTGTCAGAGCCCTTTTTAAAAATCGCATCTAAGACAATATTGCGGACTGTTCTAGCATTTCCAAAGGAATCATCCACCCGTTCACGATCGAGACGATGATTGATTTCGATTTTTGCCTCTTCGCTAAGGAAGTAATCATTATCTGATGCCACATGTTCTGCAATGTTTATTAATTCTTCATTCGAATAATTTGGCAAATGAATGAGATTGGACTGAGGAAAACGACTGCGTAAACCTGGGTTTGCGTCTAAAAAGGAGCGCATTTCCTCGGGATAGCCTGCCATAATGACCGCGAATTTCCCGCCATATTCATTTCCTGTCATAAGCGAAACCAGTGTATCAATCGCCGCTTGACCATAATCGTTGCCTGTTTGCCCCTCACGTTTTAGACTATAGGCCTCATCAATAAATAACACCCCGCCAATAGAGCGCTCGACAACCGTTCGGACGTTTTCTTCTGTTTGGCCGACAAATGAACCGACAAGCTGCGAACGATCCGTCTCAATTACTTCCTCACGAGGCAAGACACCTAATTCGTGATAAATTTTCGCAAGTAACCTGGCAAGTGTTGTTTTTCCTGTACCCGGATTACCGGTTAAGATCATGTTCAAGCTCAATTCGTCCTTTATTTGAAAACCGAGCTCCTTCCTCTGCTTTTGGTACTTTAAAAATCGGTAAAAATCATTGATCCGATTTTTAACAAACTCCATCCCAATCATTTCATTCAGTTGATCCAAGGCATTGATTCGATCAGGAAGACTCTCAGTTTCTTCTTCAATAAATTCCCTTTGCCAAGTAGCTTTAATTTCCTCTAAATTAGATAAGTGCAATTTCAAGTCATCATAATAGGTGGAAGTATGGAAAACACCTGTAATCGATTGATCGTACTCCTCAGCTGCCTTTAATAAATTTCCTGTTTCGTCTATAGCAGAAGACAACAACCCGGAAAGAAGCTGATGTTTTTGGAATAAATCCTTATTATCTAATGTTGAGGAAAGCTCTCTTTTCGTTTCTAAAACCTGGTGAATCTCATCGGCATCCGTTAAAAAGTTCTGACACACTTCTATGTATTGTTCCGCTGTTTTCTTTTTGGCAGTTCGATTATCTGTTTCTCTCATTGCAGGAAAGGTAAGCTGCGAAAGTAACCCCTCCATCTTTTTCCAATCCGATTGCATCATATATTCTTTTGCGGCTTGATTATCAGGGTTTAGTTTAAGCGCTCTTTCAAGCCATACCACTGCCATTTTATCCTTTTTATTTCGACCAATCCGTGACAAAGCGGCAAGTGTTAATATCTTTGATAGGATAACGGAATTGGATTCGTACGTAAGAGCGGAAATTAATGCACTTTCATTTGAAATAGACCCGTTTTCGTTTAATTCAATTTCCCATTGCTTTAATTTATCATGTATTGTAAGTTGATTTACTAGTTGTCTCAAGGTTATCACTTCTTTTTCAAAATTTCCTTTCTATCTTACCATAACAGTCGCTCCATACCTAAACAAAAAGACCCGTCCATTATGAACAGGTCTCCCACTTTTTTAGCTTTCTTGATTATGCGCCTCATCCTTAATTTCTGAACGGAATGAGTCGATGCTCTCACGTCGGCGTTCATTCTTTGCTTCAATTTCCTGACGTTGTGTCTCACTGTCTGTTAATGCTAACGATTCTTCAGCTGCTTCGATATTATTTTCTGTATTTTGAATCATGGCTTGAAGCTTTTCGACGTTATCGCTGCGATCATCCGGATTCGGTTTGTTATTATAGGCCATCATAATTCCTCCCATGGTGTAATTGGTACAAATATAGTTTGTTACTGACTCCAAAAATTAAACTAAAAAAATTTTTTAATGACAAAAAAGACCCATAGGCTTTCGCCATTGAGTCTTATAATCTATACCTATTCACCTTTTGTTTGAATTACTTGGGCATGCTGCCCTGATGTATCATTCATTTTCTTCCCCTTATTCCCATTAAACCCTCGGGGTTGTGTGCCAGTATGGCTAGGTACAAAATGTTTGCTATCTTTTTTCGGATTACCCATGTCATGATCCCTCCTTACTTTCATTTTCTCCATAAGGTTGGAAAACATAATTGGTAATCTTTTTTAGTTATTCTGCTTTACCGAGACGTTTTTCTTCCAAGCGTTGTTCGATTTTTTCAATTGCAGCACGATCTTTTAAAAGCTGTGATTTATTTTCGGATACAAGCTCTGCAAACGAGCGTTTTCTAGGTTTTCTCATCGGTATCACCGTCCTTATTTCCTATTGTAACAGTTATTATGCCCGGAAACGGTTGCAATTATTACAACTTTTTGAAAATTATATCGTTTTTTAAATATTTATTATAAAAGAAAAAAACGCTGGAGTAATCCAACGTTTTTTGTTTATTTTAGTTTATTTGTAAAATCTTTCATATCTTCAAGTTTCATTCCACCGACATATTTATTCTGGATCATCCCTTTACTATCAATAAAATACGTAGTTGGAATGGAAAGTACTTGATAGGTTTCATTTACTTTATCATCGGCATCAAGAGGGATTGGA
Source organism: Neobacillus sp. C211 (assembly GCF_051842875.1). Lineage (NCBI taxonomy): Bacteria > Bacillati > Bacillota > Bacilli > Caryophanales > Bacillaceae > Neobacillus > Neobacillus sp. C211. The sequence goes on along the minus strand of NZ_JBPXRO010000014.1, from coordinate 57,055 downwards.
AAAGTAATTTTATTTTCATCAACAAATCCTTGAACATCTAATTGTGGATCAATGTTAACCGCTAAAATTACGATATCCTTTTCCATTTGCTTGGAAAATTGCTCCATAGCTGGCATTTCTGCTTTACAAGGAGGACACCATGTTGCCCAAAAGTTAAGCATAACTTTTTTTCCTTTTAAATTGGAAAGTTTCACGGTCTCACCTGTTAATGTTTTAAGTTCAAAATCAGGTGCCTTTGCTCCTATAGCGAGTCCTTCATTACCAGCTGTTGTTTGACTTGTAGTTTCGGGAGTTTCTGTTTTTTTATCCATTGCCTGAACAATCGCTACTGTAAGTAATGTAACTAATATTACAGCAGCAATTACTTTTTTAATCATCCCCGAATCCTCCTTTACTTCATACTCTGCTACTTCGATTTTACACTATAAACCTAGGTGAAACAAAACTTGGATATGCCGAAACTGTGACAATTCACAAAGTTTACATGTTTTTATAGGTGTTTCCCAATTCAGCTAAAATATTTTTCGTGACTATTTTAACGATTAGGTTAACTGCTTTCTTTTCTTCAGGATATAAAAAGTCTGTGAAGCTCTTCCTGATAATTTCCTTTTATTATACCCTTTTCGGTTATGATTGCTGTAACCAAGTCATAAGGAGTGACATCAAAAGCAGGGTTAAATACTTTTACACCTTCAGGGGCTGTCCTTTTGCCAAATCCTTCAGTTATTTCGGAGGCATCTCTTTCCTCGATTGGGATATCAGCACCTGTCTTAGTTTCTAAATCAATGGTAGAGAGCGGTGCCGCTACGTAAAACGGAATATTATGGGCCTTCGCTAATAATGCCACACCGTATGTACCAATCTTGTTGGCGACATCACCATTTGCCGCTACGCAATCACAACCGACGATAACAGCGTCAACCCAGCCTTTTTGCATGACCATTGCTGCCATATTGTCTGTGATTAAGGTGACATCAATGCCAGCTTGCATAAGCTCCCAAGCTGTCAAACGAGCCCCTTGTAAAAGCGGTCTTGTTTCATCCGCAAACACCTTTATATCCCAGCCTTTTTCTTTTGCTAAATAAAGCGGAGAAAGGGCTGTTCCATATCTTGCAGTTGCGATGCCGCCCGCATTGCAGTGTGTGAGAACTCCCATCCCATCCTTTAAAAGGTTTAATGCATGCTCCCCGATCGTACGGCAAACTTCTTCATCTTCATTACGAATTGTATGTGCTTCATTTTCTAGTGCTTCTTTGATTTGATGGATCGGTAATTCTTTTTCTTTTAAGGCTCTGTCATTCATTCGTTTTAGTGCCCAAAATAGGTTAACCGCGGTAGGTCGTGAAGTGGCCAAATAATCTGATTGCTTTTTAAAATGAGCATAAAAATCTTCAAAGGAATTTTCAGGTGCATCTTTTATACCAAGCACTAAACCATATGCTGCCGCGATTCCAATCGCTGGGGCACCTCGGACTTTTAATTGTTTTATTGCATCCCAGGCGTCTTCAATTTTAATCGTTTCAAGAAATTCTGTTATATTTGGAATTTTGGTTTGATCAAGTATTTTAAGGACTCCGTTTTCATAAGAAACGGATTGTAAGTATGTGTTTTCCATGGAGAAACATCCCTTCTGCTTAAATAACCTCTATTATGTATTAAATTTCAACTTCTACCTATGTAATTTTAACAATATCCATGACATATGCAATACTTTCATTTTTATAAGATGGAATTCTTAAATATTAACTAAATTGCGCAAAAATTTGTTAAAATAAAAACAAGACTGGAGGGGATTCTTTTGAAGATTCTTGTTTTAGGTGGAAGTCGCTTTTTGGGGAGAACATTTGTGGAAGAGGCTTTGAGGCGAAATCATGAAGTGACGATTTTTAATCGCGGAATTCAAAATCCAGGAATAAAAGACGTTGAAGTCCTTACTGGGAATCGGTTTGGTAATTTGAAAGCGCTTCAAAACCGCAACTGGGATGCTGTTTTGGATACAAGCGGATTTATTCCATATACGGTCCAAAATACAACCAATTTATTGAAGGATCGCGTAAAACATTATACATTCATCTCGAGTATATCCGTTTACCAAGACTGGGTTCCAGAAAATTTAGATGAAAGCTACTCTGTTTTAGAAATGTCACTTGAGGAAGCTAATAAACTTTCAATGGATTCAGACGAGCCGGTTTATGAATATTATGGACATTTTAAAGCGTTATGTGAGCAGATTGCTGAAAAAAATTTGCCTGGACGAGTGTTAAACGTGCGGGCGGGTCAGTTAATTGGGCCGAATGATTATACCGACCGTGTTCCCTATTGGATTAACAGAATAGCAAAAGGCGGCAAGGTTATGGTGCCTGGGAGCCCTTATCGACGTGTGCAGTTGATTGACAATAAAGACCTTTCGAATTGGATCCTCGATATGGAAGAGCAGGATTCCACAGGAACCTTTAATGCAACAGGGCCTGATTATTCTCTAACGATGAAAGAGTTTATCGACGCATGTATCAAAGTGACTGATTCAAATGCAGAAGTGGTTTGGGCAGATGAGAAATTCCTTTTGGATCAAAAAGTGGCCCCTTGGACAGAGTTGCCTCTCTGGGTACCAGAGAATTATCCTTTATCACCTGAGACTAAAGAGCCTTGGAAAGGTGCTTTCTCCATCAACGTTGATAAAGCGATTCAGAGTGGGCTTTCCTTTAGAAAGCTTGAGGAAAGTATCGCTGATATTTATGAGTGGGAGAAAACTCGCCATTTGACGGAATATGAGTGGAAATCGGGGATGCGAGCGGAAAAAGAGAAAGAACTGCTTACCATATTAAAAGAAAAATAATCAGCTTTTGGATTCGCAAATAAATCCGATTTTTTCACAAATAAACCATCAATTATCGAGGGAAAACAACGGAAGAGAGCAGATATCCCTGCTCTCTTCCGTTGTTAATTGCTTAAATTCCGTTTTTGCTTAAGAAGTTCTTTAAATTCTTGGTCTAATACAAAATATTTAGGATCTTTTTGATCGATTAATGATAATTCTCCCAAAATCACCGCGATCTTGTTTTCAATGATTAATAATGCTTCTTCTTGATTATCCTCTTTCTTTACTTTTTTGTTAAAATATTCCTTTGGCGTCATTTCTACCCGTTTAATTTGCTGGTTTTCAAATACTAGCAGCCGGTCGCATAATTTATTTAAGAAATAATAATCATGGGAAACCGTTATGATCGTCCCTTTAAACTCAGCTAATGTCTTTTCCAGCTGCTCCCTGCTCGGCAAATCTAAATGATTCGTCGGTTCGTCTAGGATAAGAACATCGTATTCTTTCATTAACATATCGACTAGCTTTACTCTTGTTCGTTCGCCCAAACTCAAAGTCCTAATTGGTTTAGTTATGAACGCGTCTTGTAAGCCCAAATTGGCGAGTAAGGTCCGTGCTTTTAACACATCTTCCCTATCTGTGAAACCTAAAGCCTCCATCACCGATTTATCGTCTGGTAAATCATCAACATCCTGACTTAAATAAGCAACGTTTATCGAGTCGCTCTTCCATAGATTACCATCTGTATACGTCTCTTGATCTAGGATCATCTTAATTAATGTCGTTTTCCCGCAGCCATTTTCCCCTAAGAGTCCCATTCGCTCTCCGTGGTTAATGTAGAAGTTAGAGCTATGAAAGAGTGTTCGATCCTCGTACGATTTATTTAGACGTTGGGCCTCGACAATCCGTTTGCCTCTCTTCCCTTGAGTGTCAAACTGGAACCTTACTTGGACTTCATCTAACGGCTTATCAATTTTATTTTTTTCAAGCTCATTTTGCAGACGTTTCATTTTTGATTTCACTTGATTGTCTGTTTTTTTAGCCTTAGCCCGATGGTATTCCTTAATCCCATTTTGTCTTTTACTGGGTCCTGATCCCTTTTTGGTTGAATCACGATGGGCTTTTTCCGACCATGACTTTAATTGTTCCATTTGTGATTCAACCATTTCTATTTGCCGTTGCTGGACGCTATATTGATGGCGCTGATTCTCCTCCCGATGTTGTTTTTCAACACGATAGTCACTATAGTTTCCATTGTAAAAGTGGAGCTTACCATTTTCAATTTCGAAAATACGATGCACTGTTTTATCTAAAAAATGACGGTCATGAGAGATAATTAAGACAGGTCCTTGAAATTTTTCTAGTTCGGTTACCAGCCACTGAATCCCATGAAAATCCAAGTGATTTGTCGGTTCATCCAAAATTAAGAAGTCAGGTTTTGATGCCCAAACCGTCGAGAGTGCCAGTTTTAATTTTTCCCCTCCGCTTAAATGATTTAATCGGTCTTCCTCCCAGTCATAGACCTTTTGAAGACCTAACTCACTAGCATGCAGGAATAATTCTTTCGTTGTGCTTCCTGATAATGACTGATGAAAATCACTTATCTCATAATCAATCGACTGCGATAGATAGCCTATTGTTAACTCGCTTGATTTTTCGATGATCCCTTTATCGGGTGTTATTTTCCCGAAAAGGATATTGGCTAGTGTTGTCTTTCCTGTACCATTGTACCCGACAAGGCCAATCCTTTCCCCGTTCTTTATCTCAAATTGGATATTTTCGAATACCTTTCTTAAATGAAAACTTTTTTCTAAGCCGATTACTTTAATGACTGTTTTTTGATTTGAATGCATAAAAAAACTCCCTTCAATTGAACCTGAAGAGAGTTTATGTCTTAGAAATGATCAAAATTTGCCGTTAATATGAATCAACAAATAAACCTTTTAAAGGTTTTATTGGCATATACGATCAGGACATAAAAAAGGATAGACGAATCCTATTCTTCAGGTTCAACATTTTTCGTTATTCGAATCATGTCTGAAAAATAAGATTATAATTTCATCGTACCTTAATCATTCCTTTTCGATTGTTAGTTTTATTTTATTATACGATCATAAAATTTGTCAAACATTTCTTCCGAAAAAACACCATACCAGCTGGTATGGTGTTTTTCAATATTAAGCTTGTAATTTTTCACGTAGAACCATTGGAAGAATTCCGCCGTGGCGGTAGTAATCAATTTCAACTTCAGAGTCAAAACGAACAAGAACTTCAAATTCTTTCTTGTTACCAGCTTCGTCCGTTGCAGTTACTTTTAGAAAGTCACGTGGTTTTACATTTTCGTCTACTTGAACATCAATGGTTTCTTTACCAGTCAGGCCAAGTGATTCAGCGCTTTCGCCATCTTTAAATTGAAGTGGAAGCACACCCATTAACACAAGGTTTGAACGGTGAATACGTTCAAAGCTTTCAGCAAGAACTGTTTTAATACCTAAAAGGTTTGTACCTTTAGCAGCCCAGTCACGTGAAGAACCCATTCCGTAATCTTTACCCGCAAGAACGATTAATCCAGTACCGTTTTCTTTATACTTCATGCAAGCATCGTAAATAGATGTCACTTCGCCAGTTGGCCAGTAAGTAGTTACCCCACCTTCTGTTCCTGGTGCGATTTGGTTACGAATACGAATGTTTGCGAACGTTCCACGCATCATTACTTCGTGGTTACCACGACGGGATCCGTAAGAGTTAAAGTCGCGGATTGCAACGCCTTTTTCTAGCAGATATTTACCAGCTGGAGTATTTTTACCAATTGCTCCTGCAGGTGAAATGTGGTCAGTTGTAACTGAATCACCAAATTTACCAACAACACGCAGTCCTGCTAATGGCTCGACGATACCTGGTTCTGGTGATAAGCCTTCAAAGAACGGCGGATTTGCGATGTAAGTAGAATCCTCATCAAAAGTATATAAAGGCTCATTGCTTGTTTTGATATCATTCCAACGCTCGTTGTCACCGAACACGTTTGCATATTCCCGGCGGAATAGTTCAGGAGTTACTGTACGTTTAACAACATCATTAACTTCAGCAGTTGATGGCCAGATATCCTTGAAGAATACATCATTTCCATCTTTATCTTTACCAATTGCTTCGTTTGCAAAATCAATATTTACAGTACCAGCAAGAGCGTAAGCAACAACTAATGGTGGTGAAGCAAGGTAGTTTGCTTTAACAAGCGGGTGAATTCGTCCTTCGAAGTTCCGGTTACCGGAAAGAACAGATGTAACTAAAAGATCGTTTTCAGCGATTGTTTTTTCGATTTCTTGCTTTAATGGGCCGGAGTTACCGATACATGTTGTACATCCGTAACCAACGAGATTGAAGCCGATTTGCTCTAGGTAAGGAAGTAACCCCGAATCACGAAGATATCCAGTTACAACTTTAGATCCTGGTGCTAAGGAAGTTTTTACGAATTTAGGAACTTCCATTCCTAATTCAACTGCTTTCTTCGCAACAAGTCCAGCACCTACTAGAACGTATGGGTTAGATGTATTGGTACAGCTTGTGATTGAAGCAATTGCGACGGCACCAGTTTTAATAGTAGTTTCATCACCGTTTAGGAAATTAACAGTTGCAGACTTGTCAAGCTCATCTGCTTGTAAGCCGAAGCCTTGGTTTCCTTGTGGAGCAGAAACAGCTTTCACGAATTCCTCTTTCATTTTAGAAAGTGGAATCAAATCTTGAGGACGCTTTGGACCAGATAGATTTGCTTCAATGACTGAAAGATCGATTTCAACTACATCTGTATAAACTGGCTCGATCGCTGGATCAAAGAACAAACCGTTTGCTTTGCAGTATTGTTCTACTACATTGATATGCTCTTCTTCACGGCCTGTTAAGCGCATGTATGCAAGTGATTCATCATCAATTGGGAAGAATCCGCAAGTAGCACCGTATTCAGGGGCCATGTTTGCAATTGTTGCACGGTCTGCAAGTGGCAGTACTGATACTCCTGGTCCGAAGAACTCAACGAATTTCCCTACAACCCCATGACTGCGAAGAACTTGAGTTACTTTTAAAGCAAGGTCAGTTGCTGTAGCACCGTTTGGAAGCTCACCTGTTAATTTAACACCTACTACTTCTGGTACAGGGAAGTATGAAGGCTGACCTAGCATTCCTGCTTCAGCTTCAATACCGCCAACGCCCCATCCAAGAACACCAAGACCATTGATCATTGTTGTATGGGAGTCTGTACCAACCAAAGTATCTGGATAAGCTTCTAATTCACCATCTGTTTCTGCAACGTGGACAACATCAGCCAAGTATTCAAGGTTTACTTGGTGTACGATACCTGTTGCAGGTGGAACGGCGCGATAGTTATTAAATGATTTTTGCGCCCAACTTAAGAATTGGTAGCGCTCAGCATTACGTTCGAATTCATAATCCATGTTAATTTTTAAGGAATCAGCTGCTCCATATGCATCAACCTGTACGGAGTGGTCGATTACAAGATCAACCGTTTTTTCAGGGTTGATTTTGTCAGGATCTCCGCCTAGGTCTGCCATTGCTTTTCTTAAAGAAGCAAGGTCAACGACTGCTGGAACACCTGTAAAGTCTTGAAGGATAACACGAGCAGGCTTAAATGGTACGTCCACTTCTTTTAGCTCATTTGTGCCCCATTTTGCTAAGTTTTCAACATGCTCTTTTGAAATTGCACGGCCATCTAATTGGCGTAATACAGATTCAAGTAGTACTTTTACAGAGTAAGGCAAATTAGAAACTTTTCCAATTCCAGCCTCTTCTAGTGCACTTAAACGGTAATAGTTGTAACGTTTACCATTCACTTCAAAGGAAGTGCGTGTGTTAAATACATCATTTTTTACCATGTAAAAAACCCCCTAATTCGTCATTAATAAATCGAAAATTAACGAAAAGTTGAAAAGTTTGAATTTTCCCATCCTGCTTAACTTTTCTCACAATTCTTATATTAATACAAGCGATTACATAAGTAAATAACAAGAAAGTTATTGCGATTGATAAGTTTCACTTATGTTTTTTATGTATTTTGTTCTGAAAATTCAAAAAACACTATTTGTGCTTATGTGATTTAAGTCATGGGAAAACCGCCTTTTTCATTATTTATTATCTCAAAAAACTTTTTCAATGTCATGTTTTTTGCTATGGAGGAAATAGTAAAAGTGTAGGAGGTGATTAGAATGGTGAAACGAAAGTCTAATCATGTAATTCCAGGGATGAATGCAGCCAAGGGGCAAGGTAAAGGTGCAGGTTTTAATGAGGAAATGGCGAGCGAACCAGAATTAACTGCAAAAGAAAGAATGAATAACAAAAAACGAAAGAAAAATCAATAATAGCAAAAAGCAGGCGGGCTCCCCCGCCTGCTTTTCCTATTCTGTCTGGTTTACTTCTGTCACCATGCTTTGCAGATCCTGCTGGAAACGCTCTAGCTGCGATCGTTGATGTTCCGATGCCACTTCTAGTGCATTTTCAATTTGTTGGTAGGCTTCATTGACTTCGTCTTTTAGATGCTTTAGTTGATGACCATAACTTGCACTATCACTTACAATTGTCTCGAATAGTCCTTGTGCATTCTCATACCCCTGCTGTGCTGCTTGAAACGCTTGCTGTTTATCTTTATTGTAAGGGAATTTATCCATCTTTCTTCATTCACTCCTTCATTTTGTTTACCGTTAAATTGCACAGAACAACAAAAAATATACGGTATAAAAGGACTTTATCACTGCATCCTAACATATAGGAGGGATGCAATATGAACAAAAACGATGGCAAAGACATGCGAAAAAATGCACCAAAACAATCGGGGCAGCCTGAACCATTAAGTGGTTCCCACAAAGTCAAGAATCGCAACCATACTAGAGCCAAACATAATACACATCACGATATGTAGAAACTTATAAGATAGGCGCAAGCAAAAAATGCCCAGCACTTTATTTAAGTGCTGGGGCATCAGTCGATTACTAAGCTTTTCTATACTTTAATTAATGCCCGAAGCAGGTCCTCTTCTTCTTCTGGAGTCACGGTACGTAAATCAATGATAAATTCATCTTTTTGAATCCTTCCAACAATTGCTGGTTTCACTTCGGATCGAAGCTTTCTTCCCAACTGTTCTGCCGTCAATTCACGATGTTTTAAGGACACGACCATGGTTGGAAGCTCAACATCCGGCATCGTCCCCCCACCCACTTGACTTCTTCCTTCTGTAATTTTTGTAACATATTTTCCAGTATTTTGTAATAGATTTGTAACAAACGACTGCGATCGTTCGTCTAATTCTTCAGAGGAAACTAATAAATCACGAACGGTTGGAATATTTACTACGACATTTTCTCCACGGGCATAATCGATTAACGTCCCCTCAAGCGCAGCCAAGGTCATCTTATCAACCCGGACGACGCGTGCCAACTGGTGTTTTTTTAAGCGATCAATGATTTCTTTTTTTCCAGCAATTATACCGGCCTGTGGACCGCCAAGGAGCTTGTCACCACTAAAGGTTACAACATCTGCCCCTAATTCAATGACCTCTTTTACTACCGGTTCATCACCAATTCCGTGCTTCCTAAAGTCATATAGAGCACCACTTCCAAGATCTTCATAAAAAATAACACCATCTAATCGTTTCGTAAGCCCAACAAGATCTTCGGTATCAACAGATTTGGTAAATCCGATGACCTTAAAGTTGCTCGTATGTACCTTCATGACAATCGAAGTTTCTGAACTGACAGCTTTTTCGTAATCATAAAGATGTGTTTTGTTAGTGGTGCCAACTTCTACAAGCTTTGCCCCGCTTTCTTCCATTATAGATGAGATTCGAAAAGAGCCGCCGATTTCAACAAGCTGTCCCCTTGAAACAATGACTTCTTTGTTAGCAGCTAGAGCTCTTAAAACCAGATAGACAGCAGAAGCATTATTATTAACCACCATAGCCGCCTCTGCACCGGTGATATCTTTAATTAATGCTTCAACATGACTATGTCTTGAACCTCTTTCACCTTCCGTTAGCTTATATTCAAGATTTGAATAGTTCCTTGCAGTGTCAATCACATGGTTGATTGCATTTTCGCTTAACCTAGCCCTTCCTAGGTTTGTATGTAAAATGGTTCCTGTCGCATTTATGACCTTTTCTAAGGTATAAGAATACTGTTTCTGTATTTTTGTTTCGAGAATAAAAAATAGGTCTTCAATAAAATGGTTGGTCCCTGGCCTGCCACCTGGCCAATTATCGTTTAGGATTGCTTCCCTAATGTTGTCAATGACTTCTTTAAGCTGTTTGGTCAGAAGCGTATGATCAAGCTGACTTTGTAGAAGGAGAGTTAAAAACCTCTCATGATTTTGAAGTTCATGGACCGGTGGAATTGAGCGTAGCCATTCTTTCAACATAAAAACTCCTTTATCACATGTTCTTTTTCTCTGACATTTGACTAGTCGCCGCCCGTTTGAATGAGTGGAATTTACAAACGGGCTCTCTAACTTTCCCAATTATATCACATCAGTTTCACGTTTTAAGTCACATTGAATAAAATGAAACGAGCAAGGGGGATTAGATATGTCAAAAAAGAAACAACTTAAAAATCAAGCCTTGGATTTTGACTTAGTGGAGAAATGGCTGGAAAACTATTTTCTTGATCCACTTACTACTTATTATGATGAAACACAATTTCCAATCGATCTTTATGAAACAGAAAAGGAATGGATTGTTGAGGCCATTTTAAGGGAATTCGAAGCTTCGGAAATAAAGGTATATATAGAAGGAAATAAATTAATGATTTCTGCATCCAAATACCCCCCTTACATGAATAAACAAAAACGAGTCCGTTCCATTAATTTTCCGTTTCAAGTCATTAATCAGAACGTATTTGCTACATTTACAAATGGAATTCTAGAGGTATTTATTTCTAAAATAGATAGAGGAGTAGGAAAAAATAGATTCATTACCTTGCCTTAAGAAAACTTGTGGCATCATTTTTTATGCTTAAGTTAACATAATAATTTTATCTGTAAAAAAACACCCCTCATTTCCAAACGGATTTGAGGGGTGTTTGTTAATTTTTAGAAATGATCTCTATCATTTCATCGGTATCAGGGAAAACACCTGTTTCGAGCTTCGAATAGATCTTCTCTCCATTCACGGTCACTTCGAAAGCGCCGCCTGAACTTGGAATCAGTTCCAACTTTTGAATATCTCTAAAAAAATGATTAAATAGCTCTTCCGCGAAACTCGCGGCTTTTGGTGCGTAATTTCATTGCATGCAAAATTCAACAATAACATGATAGTTCTTCATAAAAATACCCTCCAAAAAAGTGTTTCCTACATCAGGATAGTGTTAATATTTTAACCTATTCCTTTTCCTTCAGCAATTTTTTTGTCTATTCGTGCGGTTTTTTTTTGAAAGAGTTATACTATATAAATGGAGGTGGACATGTTGAGTGAACAAGATAAAATTCGCCTAACTTCTTTGTCAACAAAAGCGGGTTGAGGCTGTAAAATTGGTCCTGAGGACCTGGCGCAAGTGTTGCGTCAATTACCGAAACAAGAACCTGTTCCTGAATTATTAGTGGGACTTGATACTTCTGATGATGCTGGAGTTTACCAAATAACCGACTCCATCGCTTTGATACAGACAGTTGACTACTTTACCCCAATCGTCGACGATCCATATATGTTTGGTCAGATCACGGCTGCAAATGCATTAAGCGATGTTTATGCCATGGGGGGTGAACCTAAAACAGTTATGAATATTGTCGGCTTTCCGATTAAAAAGTTGGGTGCCGAAATGCTAGCTGATATTCTTCGAGGTGCGGCAGATAAAGTAAAAGAAGCCGGTGCGATTACCGTTGGCGGCCATTCAATTGATGATCAGGAACCTAAATTTGGACTTTCCGTTACAGGTATAGTCCATCCCGATAAAGTTTGGAAAAATGTCGGCGCCAAGCCTGGTGATGTTCTCGTGATAACTAAGCCGATTGGTGTGGGTATTATCACAACCGGTATAAAGAGAAGTGTGGTAACACCCGAGCAGGAACGAATAGTGACAGAAACAATGGCAACGCTAAATAAAGTGGCAGCTGAAGTGTTAACCGAATTTCATCCTCACGCTGTAACTGATGTAACTGGATTCGGATTACTTGGACATGGCAGTGAAATGGCACGTGGTAGTAATGTCAGTTTTGAATTCTCACTCTCACAAGTCCCTGTTTTAGAAGGTGCTCTTGAATTAGCGAAAAATGGTGTGGTGCCTGGTGGTTCTAAGTCGAATCATAAATGGATAGCTGATGATGTGGTTTATGAGGATATTCTTCCGGAGGAGCAGCTGGTCCTATGTGATGCGATTACATCTGGGGGTCTGTTTGTTTCACTTAGTGAACAGGAAGCGGCTCAATATGTCGACAAGCTACATTCTAATGGTCTAGCATATGCTGCGATTATTGGTAGAGTTACCGAGAAAAAAGACAAATATATCTATGTAACAAGATAACAGCGAAGCCTTAGTTGCTTCGCTGTTTCTTTTATGCAAAAAAAAGACCTGAACCATTTTGGTCCAGGATTATTATAATTATTATTATATTTTCTGACGTAGCTTCTCCACCATATCCTTGGTCATTTTATCCAAATCAAACGCGTATTTAAAGCCCCATTCCTCTTTTGCCGCACTAGCATCAATTGAATTTGGCCAACTTTCCGCAATTTTTTGACGATCTGGATCAACATTATAAGAAATTTCAAATCCAGGTACATACTTAGCGATAGAAGCCGCAATTTCTTCAGGATCAAAGCTCATCGCTGTCACGTTGAAAGCATTACGGTGGATTAATTTTGATGAATCTGCTTCCATTAAGTCAACAATTGCATTTAGGGCATCGGGCATATACATCATATCCATATAGGTACCTTTATCAATGTATGAAGTATATTGGCCATTCTTGAGCGCTTCATAATAGATTTCAACGGCATAATCCGTAGTCCCTCCGCCAGGAAGTGCAACATAGGAAATTAACCCTGGAAAACGCAAGCCGCGGGTATCGACACCAAACTTTTGGAAATAGTAATCAGACAATAATTCCCCTGCCACTTTATTGACACCGTACATCGTCGTTGGACGCATTATCGTATCTTGGGGGGTTTTGTCCTTAGGTGTGGATGGACCAAAAGCACCAATCGAACTTGGTGTGAAAAATTGCGCCTTTAGCTCTTTTGCAGTTTCCAATCCATTCATTAGCCCGCCCATATTTAAATTCCAGGCAAACACAGGCTTGGCTTCTGCTGTAGCTGATAAAAGAGCGGCTAAATGCATAACAGTATCAACATTGTATTTTTTAGCTACTTCCACCATTTGGTTTAAATTCGTTACATCGACGGTCTCAAAAGGACCACTTTGAGCGGCTTCACTGTCATTCTTTTTAATATCTGTAGCAATGACATTATCCGCACCATAGATGTCTCTTAGCTTTAAAGTTAATTCTGATCCAATCTGCCCTAAAGCACCTGTGATTAAAATACGCTTCATCGTCGTTTCTCCGTCCTCTTCACTCTTACTAAAAATAGTGATTTACTTTATTTTTACGTTACTCAATCAGTTAGGGTGATACCTAAATAACGCCCATTTCCTTGCCGACTTTTTCATAAATAGCAATCGCTTGATCGAGCATTTCTTTTGTATGTGCAGCTGTTGGCATGTTACGCACTCGTCCAGTCCCTTGTGGAACGGTTGGGAACACAATCGCCTTTGCATAAACCCCTTCATCATTCAAACGTTTACTGAATTGTTGAGTAAGTGCTTCGTCCCCGATAATACAAGGAGTGATCGGAGTTTCGCTGTTGCCGATATTAAAACCTAACGCCTTCAAGCCTTTTTTTAGATAATTTCCATTTTCCCAGAGCTTTTTATTCAGTTCCGTGCTCTCCATTAAGATTTCAATTGACTTCTTACTTGCTGCCACATCGGCAGGAGTTAATGAGGTCGAAAATAGGAATGGACGGCTGCGAACTTTTAACCAGTCAATGAGATTTTTCTTACCCGCGACATAACCGCCAACCACGCCAATTGCTTTAGATAATGTACCGATTTGAAAATCAATTTTATCAGAAAGACCAAAATGCTTAACGGTCCCTGCCCCATCTCCAAGCACACCTGATCCATGAGCATCGTCTACATATGTAATCAGATCAAATTCCTCAGCAATCTTGACAATTTCAGGCAGTAAAGCAATATCACCGTCCATCGAGAACACGCCGTCTGTAATCACCATAATTTTATTGTAAAGGCCTGACTCCTTTGCTGCTTTTGCTTTTGCACGTAAATCTTCCATATCGGAGTGGTTCACACGGATAATTTTTGCTTTGGAAAGCCGGCAGCCGTCGATTATCGACGCATGGTTTAATTCATCCGAAAGAATCGCATCATTTTTATCCATTACTGCGGAAATAGCCGCCATGTTACAATTAAATCCAGATTGGTAAGCAATCGCTGCTTCTGTATGTTTGAATTCAGCTAATTTTTCTTCCAGTTCAACATGGAGTTTAAGCGTTCCGTTGATAGTTCGAACGGCCCCTGCGCCAACTCCGTATTGTTCTATCGCCTCATTAGCGGCTTTTTTCAAACGTTCATCCGTGGCTAAGCCTAAATAGTTGTTGGAAGACAGATTGACTAGCTCTCTGCCGTTAATTGTTATAACTGGTCCATTTGGGCTTTCGAGTGGATCGATGATATTGTACAAACCTTTTCCCTTTAAATTATCAAGATTTTCATTTAAAAATTGCTCCAAAATAGTACTGGACATATTCAATTCCCCCTTTATTCATTTGAACGTGATTTGTTGTTTACGGAAAAACAATCGTCCGTTTCAGGCGGACGTCTATACCTTTGTTAAACATTGGTATTAAAGGATTGCTATGCTATACTTTATCATAAATTTTTATGGTTGTGCATATCTAGCGGACAAATAAACAAAAATATTTTTTATATTCTTTTAGTGTACCCAATCAAAAATAATGTTATTTCTTAAGATAACAAAACTGCTATCAATGAATTATTTTAGAATGGCATGGTTTTAAGTTATAATGGTTTTTTAATCATACTGAGTCAATCTCTAACTCTATGCTACATAGAAAGGATGTCAACCTTGTCATTTTTGTATTCAACCTTATACACACTAGTTATTGGGGCGGTATTTATTTTTCTATTTATTATTGCCTACGATTTTCTTTACGGTGAAAAACCTGAAAAGCAAACGAAGAAAATACATAAATATTTTCAAAAAGAAACCATTAAAAAAATTGATAGACTGGAACATCAGCCTCGAAAATTTACCATGTACCAAGTCACAATGAATAGTGGTATTAAGAAGATTAAGATGAAACCAGGTTATAAAGTAGTCAATATGGTATCAAAGGAGAAAAACAAAAAGTAAGCAAAATTGGGGGATAAGTTCTTTTGCTCCAAAGAAAAACCGGGCAATGCCCGGTTTTTTTCATCTATTTAATGTTCCTTGTCAAGGACATTTGTTTGCTTCACTGTGAGAGTCTCTTTTCGCAATCGTATGCTTTTCTTATTTGACGGACACCGAACTCAATTTTCCGACATTTCGATTGATATTTTGTAATGCCTCTTTGTATTCTTTTTCTAAACTACTAATTATTTCAGAAGCCGATTCTATTTTATGTATTGCCCCGACGCCATGTCCTGCTGACCAAATATCCTTCCATGCTTTCGCATTCGTCTCCCTTTGCATATTATCAAAGTTTACCTTGTCTTTTTTAACAAGTTTTTCTGGGTCCAAACCTGCCTTTTTGATACTAGGTACCAGCATATTGCACATGATGCCGGAGAAAGCATCCGTTAAAATGATATCCTCTTGTGTGGCTTCAACCAGCATTTCTCTGTATTCATCATTGGCCATACTTTCTGTCGCAACAATAAAGCGGGTTCCCATATAGGCAAGGTCAGCGCCTGCTGCCTGTGCAGCTAAAATTCCCTTCCCTGTTGAAATGGAACCAGCAAGGACAATGATACCATCCCAGAAATTACGGACTATATCCACGAAGGCAAAGCTGTTGATTTGACCCGCGTGACCACCCGCCCCGCTTGCCACCAAAATAAGTCCATCGACACCAGATTCAGCTGCTTTTTGAGCAAACTTCAAATCACTCACATCAGAGAATACGAGCCCACCATATTCATGCACAATATCGACGACTTGTTTCGGACTTCCTAAGGAGGTAATTACCAATTGCGGCTGATGCTTTTTAATCAATGCAAGTTCTTCCTGCAGACGGCTGTAAGAGCTATGTACGACCATATTCATCGCCCAAGGTGCAATTTTTCGGCTAGGATCGAGCGCACGAGCCTCTTCTAACTCTTCATTTAATTGCCCCATCCACTGATCAAGAACCTCAATGGGTCTTGCATTTGGAGCAGGGAAAGAACCAATCACGCCATTCAAACAACAGTTTTTCACGAGTTCGGTGCCTGACACCAAAAACATCGGGGCTGAAATAACCGGTAATTTTAATTGGTTCCACCATGATTCAGGAATTGATTTCTTCATTTTGCTCACCCTTTATTTTAGAATTTTCAGAATAAACGATACACTTTCATAGTACCTGAAAATGAATGGTTATTCAATCTTTGTATGAACCTTTTATTTCTGTCTCTTAAACGCTTACCATCCACGAACGATTATTAATTAAATTGATAAAATGTTCGTTTTTTGCTAAAAATGATTGATTTACTTTTCTCCTGTGCTTTATAATGGGAATAAATTCATATGGTTTCACTCATATAATCGCGGGGATATGGCCCGCAAGTTTCTACCGGATTGCCATTAATAATCCGACTATGAGTGAGTAATGGGAAAGTCGCTCTTCTATTTGAGTGCTCTAATTCCATATTCTTTCGGATACGTAGCCCAAAGATCATTATCTCACTCAATTTTTTGATGTGAGGTAATGACCTTTGGGCTTTTTATTATTTTATAAGGAGAATCTAACATGAGATTACTAGAGGAGAAAATCAACACCGACGGAAAGGTTCTTTCGGAAAATGTTTTAAAGGTTGATTCATTTTTGAACCACCAAATAGACCCGCAATTAATGCTTGAAATAGGAAAAGAGTTTGCAAGGATTTTTGCAGGTGATGGTATTACAAAGATCGTAACTATTGAATCTTCAGGAATTGCCCCTGCAGTTATGGCTGGTTTATATATGAATGTTCCTGTAATCTTCGCAAGAAAAAGAAAATCTTTGACGCTTGTCGATGATTTATTAACAGCTTCAGTCCATTCATTTACTAAAAATGAAACAAACGAAATTTCCATTTCAAAGAAATATGTAAATGAAAATGATAGAGTCCTAATCATTGATGACTTCCTTGCAAATGGGGAAGCTGCACTTGGTTTAGTAGATATTGTTCAAAAAAGCCGTGCAACAGTTGTTGGAATTGGCATTGTCATCGAGAAGTCCTTTCAACATGGTCCACAAAAATTAAAGGACCTTGGTTTAAGGGTTGAATCCTTAGCACGGATTGCCTCGCTTTCAAATGGAAAAGTGTCATTTATAAATGAGAACGTGGAGGAATTAATCTAATGAAACAACATCCTTTTAAAATAGCCTCATTAGGAATTCAACATGTATTAGCCATGTACGCTGGAGCGGTAATCGTCCCACTTATCGTCGGAGGAGCACTTAAATTTACCGGAGAACAATTAACCTACTTGGTATCGATCGATATCTTAATGTGCGGAATTGCAACCATTTTACAAGTTTGGCAGAATCGCTTTTTCGGAATTGGTTTACCGATTGTACTTGGCTGTACGTTTACTGCAGTTGGACCAATGATTGCAATTGGTGGACAGTATGGTATTTCCGCTATTTATGGATCGATTCTTACCTCAGGACTTATCGTCATTATTATTTCTCAATTCTTTGGAAAATTAATTAAGTTCTTCCCACCTGTTGTAACTGGTTCAGTTGTAACCATAATCGGGATTACACTTATCCCGGTGGCAATGAATAACATCGCTGGAGGTCAAGGCAGCCCTGATTTTGGAAGCCTTTCAAACATCAGTTTAGCTTTCGGAACGTTGCTTTTTATCATCTTGCTATATCGTTTTACGAATGGTTTTATTCGCTCCATTTCCATTCTATTAGGATTAATTGGTGGTACTCTTGCTGCTTCTATTATGGGGAAAGTCAATTTCTCAGCGGTTGCTGATGCATCATGGTTCCATATGGTGAAGCCATTTTATTTTGGTACACCTACTTTTGAATGGACCCCGATTCTTACTATGACTCTCGTAGCAATCGTGAGCATGGTAGAATCAACAGGTGTATATTTCGCTCTAAGTGATATCACAGGAAAAAAATTAAATGAAAAGGATTTATCAAGAGGTTATCGTGCTGAAGGTCTCGCGAGTATAATCGGTGCTTTATTTAATGCTTTTCCATACACAACCTACTCTCAAAACGTGGGACTTGTTCAGCTTTCAGGCGTTAAAAGCAAAAACGTCATTTATACCATGGGCGGGATGCTAGTATTTTTAGGGTTTATTCCTAAAATCGGGGCATTCACGACCGTTATTCCAACACCTGTCCTTGGTGGCGCAATGGTGGCAATGTTCGGAATGGTCATTGCTTACGGAATAAAAATGCTAGGAAATGTAGATTTTGCATCACAAGAAAATCTTCTGATCATTGCATGTTCTGTCGGTATGGGGATGGGCGTCACTGCCGTACCAGATATGTTTTCCCACCTGCCAGAAGGCGTTAAAATCCTTACCAGCAGTGGAATTGTAACAGGAAGTTTAACTGCTATTTTTCTAAACATTGTTTTCAATGTTTCAAAGCCAACTAAACAAATTAAGGCAGTAAATTAGCAAATGGCCTCTTAACATTATAGACACAATAAAATCAAAAGAAAATCAAAAGACGATCCTTATTCTCGGTATCGTCTTTTTTTATTATTATTCATCGCCTTAATCAATTCGAAGATATTTGTTAAGTTTCTTTGTGTTCTAGAACTTAATTCAGCACTCGAAGTTACTTCTGTGCCTGTATTATCACTTCCAGAACCTGAGTTTTCCGTTGTTATCGTTAGGGGAGCAATACAACCGGCTCCACCCAAGTTTACAATTCCACCAGAAATGGTTCCTATAGTTATTCCATTTTGATTGGCCGCCAACCTATCCACACCTTCCACTCTTTTTTACTAGAAGCAAAAACGGATCAAGTATGGCTGCATACCAAAGCTTCTACCACCTTAAATAAAATATACCCTCCAGACTACCCTAGAGGGCTTTTGAATCTATATTATGTATGGCCTTTTCACATGTACTAGTCATTTCTCTACACTGGTCAATAGCATCACGAACTAACAATTCTGTTTCTAGCATCTTATAACTGAAATACATCACCGAATGATTCCCATAATGTTGTCTTATGACTTGATTTCTTAAAGTTATATAAGTATTCAACAAACACGTCAGTAACGTATTCTGGATCATTGTTAAATGCAATTTTTACATATAGGTGTTTTATTGGGATTTCAACACACTAATGAGATACTTTTTTCTACAAATTTTTTAATGTTATCGTGCTTTATGTAATAGTGATTATTCCATCTATCAAGTAATAAATTGTCATTCCCTTTTTATCAACCAGATTGTCTAGATTTATGTCATGCCTGACAACCTTAATAAATTTAGCAGCCTCAAGGATTCCTGTATATTTGATAAAGGTCTTTTCAGAAGCACCTATATCCTTCGCCATACGTTCTACAGAAGCGTAACAGTGGTCTTTTCCTACTTGCGTATAATTTATCCACTTTATCCCTCCGTTTATTTGATTTGTTTAAGTATTGCTCAACAAAATTTTTCACATAGTCCGTATTCGGAAAATAATAAACAAATTTAGTTGGTATGTTTATGTCGTTTTTAATTTTCTTTAATCCGCAGCCATTCATCATTAGAAATCCTGCCATACGTTGACTGAATACAACAAAGTCCTTTTCCTTATTCAATTTTGATCCACCTCCCATCCACCTAATAAATTTGTTGTTTTATTGGAAGTCATCACTCCTTTCAAGCATTGTTGAGTTATTATTAATTCCATGTAAAGAAACATGCCATTGTGTTCTATTTAACTTGCCAATCTGATACCTTTAAACTGTAAATATTCTTAGGGGGTATGGTTACTATGGCAAATTTAAAAGATAAATTTACGATTGATGACATGAAGGCATTAGACCAAAGACTTAATCATATTTACTATCAAGTAACCCATTATCAAACTAGATCAAATGCTGGGCTTACTGAACTTCAATTACTTGATACAATTGACCATTTATGCCGAATGTCAGGTATGCTGTGTGATGTGATTGAACAACAGTTAGAAGGGAATATAGAAACAGCAGAACCTCATAGATATATTGATAGAAAATTAGGCACTGTTGAAACTGGTATTAAAAACTTCTTAGAAGTTAAGAAAATTGATTTGGATTAACTACTAGGGGGCTCATAAAGGGCTTCTTTTTTTCAACTCTTTTCAATTTATCTAGCACTGCCAGACTCGTTTATGAATAGATTTAAGCCGTTTTACTTAAATCTAATACAAATACACCTTAGAATGGTTTACGCTATCCAGATTAAACCCTCGTTATCCTGAGTTTCGTTCCAATTTTAAAAAAATGAAAAATTGGATTGATTATTTATCGGAATAGATATATACTATGTTTAAGAGTTTAGCAGATATCAAATTGTCAAAGAACAAAAAATAGATAAAAAATCAGACAATACCAAAACGGTACTGTCTTATTAGTGTTTATAGATACTCTTAATCTTATCATGATTGTATATTATTTACAAGTAGTTTAAGAGAAATATTTTGATTATTTTTCCGATAACCCCTTTCTTCGATTTGCTGGTGCATGAGTTTTTTATAAATCATTAACCGTTCACTTCTAAACGTGTAGGATCTTGGCTGTTTTTTTGACGGGTGAATACTTCCTCTCTCAGCAACTTTGCGAGTGTAGTAAGCGATTCTTTGATATAAAGACTTTTCCATTATCAATTCCTCTCCCCTATTTAAACCCCTCATGATTGTGGGGCATTTACTTATTCCACTTCTAACAATTCACCAGTTTCAAGGCAATTTGCAGTCCAATTTAATTCGAAAAATTCCATTACGCTAATTTCAATCGTTTCCCCTTCACATGTAAAAAAACTGATTCGAGCATCAATTATTGTTTCAGGATGAAGCAATCTTTTAAATTGATCAGGATTCTTGCTATTTGCCATGAAAGAAATTGATGCTGTACCGACCATTAAAGTGTTTGTCATTAGTAAAACCTCTCCCTTTGTTCGACTATTTTTATTTATGATACGAATATTGCTACATGGGAGTTGATTCTAGGTTGTTAAAATGGTTACAATGATTGACTCTTATCAAGCCCGAAAAATAAGCCAACTCCAAAGGTAAATATCGAAAAGAATATAGTAAATGTCATTTCAACCCTCCTTTCCAATTACGTTTAACGTAACCATTTGATACCCTTATCATAATTCCGTTTAGCGTAATTGTCAATGATTAAATTACACTTTGCGTAATTATTTTATTAACGTATAATCTAAGGTAAAAAGGAGAGATTCATGAATGGTTAAAGTAATTGAAATTAGGCTAAAACAAATCCTCAATGAGAGAAATATAGAACAAAAAGAACTTGCTGAAATGACTGGATTAACCACTCGAACAATAAGTGAAATTTGCACCCAAAAAACACAACGAATCCCAAAGAGAGCCATTGAATTAATTTGTGAAGCACTAAATATTGATGACTTGAATGAATTATTTCATTTGCATGATGACAGTGAGCAATAAAAGCATTTCTCCAAGTTGTGGATTTAATTGTGGAAGTACATAAAGCTGAAGAATAACAAAAAGACAATGCATATTGGCTCAGCATCGTCTTTTTTTTTATTTGATAAAATCTAAATGCTCAGTTATCATTGATATGTTAAGAAAATGTAGGACACTTTATAATATGTTGGGTAATTTATCACCTTGAAATCGTTATATTACAATGTTTTTTAAATAATAGGCACTCTAAACCTACTCTCAAAACGTGGGACTTGTTCAGCTTTCAGGCGTTAAAAGCAAAAACGTCATTTATACCATGGGCGGGATGCTAGTATTTTTAGGGTTTATTCCTAAAATCGGGGCATTCACGACCGTTATTCCAACACCTGTCCTTGGTGGCGCAGTGGTGGCAATATTCGGAATGGTTATTGCTTACGGAATAAAAATGCTAGGAAATGTAGATTTTTCATCACAAGAAAATCTTCTGATCATTGCATGTTCTGTCGGTTTGGGGATGGGCGTCACTGCCGTACCAGATATGTTTTCCCACCTGCCAGAAGGCGTTAAAATCCTTACCAGCAGCGGGATCGTAACAGGGAGCCTAACTGCTATTTTTCTAAACATTGTTTTCAATGTTACAAAGCCAACTAAACAAATTAAGGCAGTAAATAATCAAATTTCCTCTTAATGAAAAAGAAATAGTAAAAAGACGATACTGATATGGTATCGTCTTTGTTTTTTCCCGTTCAGGAAATGTATAATAACACTCTATTTATATGCGGCCGTTGCAGGAGCCGCAGATATTTTCCAATTTAAAGAACACAGAAAACTTAGTTTTCCAATAGGGATAATCGTTTTATTCGCATCAGTTACTGTTGCTGCTAATTATTTCGAACATATGAAAGAAGGCGAAATAGGTTATCCGTATTTACACTGGCCTTTTCAAATAATTATTCCAGTTATGCTACTGGGCATCGCTTACTTACGAAAGGCTAGAAATGGATCTAAATAATTTTCAAAAAAGGCGATGCCATTCTAAAGCATCGCCTTAATCATTTCTAAGAGTTCAGTTATGTTTCTTTTAGTTGTAGAACTTAAACCAGTGTTGGTCGTAATATCAGTCCCTGTATTATCACTTCCTGAACCTGAATTTGTTTTAGTTACCGTTATTGGAGAAATATTATTTGCTCCACCAAAGTTTACGATCCCCCCAGAAATGGTCCCAATAGTAATACAATCTTGATTGGTCGCCAACCAATCACCCCCTTCCACGCTTATATACTATTATATGGACAAGATTATTCGGTTGTTTAAGCATTTTCATTATTTATTTTTTAATGCTTCTTAATTTCAAAAAGAGCCACGTGTGAGGCCCATTAGTTTTTCATAACTTTGTTTTTGGAGATTTGCATGCATCCTTTTCTAACTTGCAAATCCACTTATAATACCCTAATAAGATAAGAAGCAAAAACGGATCAAGTATGGCTGCATGCCAAAGCTTCCACCATCCATAATGAAAGAAACCCCACGGAGGAGGCAGCAAGGTGATACCTTCGTAAATCAAAATGGCAATGACAAAAATGGCAATAAAAAAAAATTGCTTAATGACCTTTGATTTATGTGGAAACCAATTTAAAAAAATCATATTTACAGCTGGTACTAGGAAGATATGTGGAAGTATTCCTGCCCAATCGATTTCCCTGTCAAAATACCAGTAACCGTGGTATTTGAATTCAATAAAAACATCGAAGAGGACCTGAAATGAAACTGTAAATGACCAAATATGGACAATTTGGTTAGCACTTAGTATTTTGTTCTTTTTGAAAGCAAAATAATTAAATGTAATAATGGCAATTAATAATCCAATCATATCTTTTTCCTTTTTATATTTAAAATACCCAAATAGTTAGGCATCCTATACTATTTCCAATAAAATTACAGTGTTTTTCTCATCAAAAATCTAGTCGAATCCTTAAAAATCTAGTATGATGTACTAATGTATTAATTCTTGACGAAGCGAGGATTACAAAAAATGAGTTTACTAAATGTAGAAAATTTAAGTCATACTTTCGGAGACCGTACTTTATTTAAAGACGTTTCCTTTCGATTATTAGCTGAAGACCATGTGGGACTTGTCGGCGCTAATGGCGTCGGTAAATCAACATTAATGAATATTATTACTGGTCAATTGATTCATGATAGCGGTCGTGTAGAATGGACACCGGGTGTTCATTACGGTTATTTGGATCAGCATACGGTGCTGACAAAAGGAAGAACGATGCGTGACGTTCTTCGCGATGCTTTCCTCCCTCTTTTCGAAAAAGAAAAGGAACTAAATGAAGTAATCGCCCAAATGGCAGATGCTTCACCTGAAGAGCTAGAGGTTCTCTTAGAAAAAATGGGTGAAATCCAAGATGTCCTTGACGCTGGCGGATTCTATTCATTAGATATAAAAATTGAGGAAGCAGCACGCGGTTTGGGACTTGATGCCATTGGTTTAGACCGTGACGTCGCAGCACTTAGCGGCGGACAGCGAACAAAGGTTCTTCTTGCTAAGCTTCTTTTGGAACAACCAAAAGTTCTTCTGCTCGATGAGCCGACCAACTACCTGGATGTTGAACATATTCGCTGGTTAACTTGTTACCTTAAAGAATACCCATATGCTTTTATTCTAATCTCTCATGATACAGAATTCATGAATCCAGTATCTAATGTCATTTTTCAATTAGAATTTTCGAAGCTGACTCGCTACACAGCAAGCTATGAGAAATTCTTAGAGTTAGCAGAAATTAATAAGAATCAGCATATTAATGCTTATGAGAAACAAATGGAATTCATTAAAAAACAAGAAGACTTTATTGCTAAAAATAAAGCTCGTTATTCAACTACTGGCCGGGCAAAAAGCCGTCAAAAGCAGTTGGACCGGATTGAACGGATTGACCGTCCAGAAACAGCGCTAAAGCCTACCTTCGGATTCAAAGAGTCTCGCAGCAGCAGCCGTTATGTTTTTGAGGCTAAGGATTTAGAAATTGGCTATTCAGAACCACTATTACCGAAAATGAGTATGACCATAGAACGTGGCGAAAAGGTCGCCATCATCGGTTGTAATGGGGTTGGTAAATCCACCCTTCTAAAAACGATGCTTGGTAAAATCGATCCGATCAATGGCAAGGTTGAACGTGGCGACTTCCTCTTCCCTTCTTATTTTGAACAGGAAGTAAAAGCAGGCGGCATTACTCCGATTGACGAGGTTTGGAATGCCTTCCCATCTATGGATCAAAATCAAGTGCGTGCAGCTCTTGCCCGCTGTGGTTTGAAAAATGATCACATCTCTCGACCGATGAATCAGCTAAGCGGTGGAGAACAAGCCAAGGTCCGACTTTGTAAGTTGATGATGAATGAAAGTAACTGGATCCTATTCGACGAGCCGACCAATCACCTTGATATTGATGCAAAGGCAGAACTAAAACGTGCTTTAAAAGAATACAAAGGAACTGTCGTACTTGTCTGCCACGAACCAGACTTTTATGAAGATTGGGTAACAAAAGTATGGAATGTGGAAGAATGGTCACAACAGACAGTGTAAAGAAATATTGTTTAAATTCCCCTGCTCTAATAGCAGGGGTTTTTCTATATTTTCATAACCTGAATTTCTAAATCTAAATAATCGATGGATTTTCATTGACCAAATAGATAATATGAATTTATTTTTACTTATACTTCACTTACAATATATAAGGTTAAGCAATTCTAAGTTATTAAAAATATACTATCGAGGTGTAAATAATAATGAAAAAATGGATTTCTGTCATTATGCTTGCTATACTTGTATTTTCGTTAGCTGCATGTGGCCAAAGTGATGAAAAAACAAGTGAAGGTAAGAAAGAAACGACAACAAATGAAGTGTTTAAAATTGGGGCAATTCCTGACCAAAACGCCGCCGATTTAGATAAAGGTATGACGGCCGTAGCTAAATACCTAAGCGAAAAGACTGGTATGAAAGTTGAATTTGTACCGTCTGTTGATTATGCTGCACTAGTCACTGGTTTTCAACGTGGTGAAATTCATATGGCTTGGTTTGGCGGATTAACAAGTGTACAAGCTAGGAACCTTGTCCCTGAAGCAGAATCGATAGTACAACGACCACGTGACGCGGAATTCCATTCCGTATTTATCACCCAAACATCAGAAAATATCAAAAAGCTTGAAGATCTAAAAGGAAAGTCATTCACTTTTGGCAGTGAAAGCTCAACATCTGGTCATTTAATGCCGCGTTACTATTTATCAGAGGCTGGAATTGATGCCAATACAGACTTTGACGGCAAACCTAATTTCTCCGGTTCCCATGATACAACCTACAAATTAATTGAATCCGGTGCCTTTAAAGCAGGTGCACTAAATGAAGCAGTTTGGGAAGCAGCTGTAAAAGAAGGCAAAGTTGATACGAAAAAAGTTAAAGTATTCTATACAACTCCTGCTTACTATGATTATAACTGGACAATCAATAGCAATGTAGAAGATGTTTTTGGTAAAGGTACTAAGCAAAAAGTAAAAGATGCCCTACTATCGATTACTAGCGAGCAAAAGGAAATTGCGGACTTATTCCAAACAGATAGCTTCGTTGAAACGAATAACGATAATTACAAAAAAATTGAACAAGTAGCGAAAGAATTACAGATTATTAAGTAGTAGGTGTCGTAGATATGACTTTAAAAACAATGATTGAAGCGAAAAATATATCGAAACACTTTATGCGGAAGATAGCCCTATCTTCCCTTTCTTTTTCTATTAAGCAAGGGGAATTGGTAGCGTTAATTGGACCGAGCGGTGCAGGTAAAACAACGTTATTAAATTCAATAGCCGGTCTTGTTCCAATCCAAAGTGGCGAGCTATTGATTGATAGCAAACCGATATCATCCTATAAAAATGGGCATAAATTTGCAAAAAAGGTTGGTGTGATTCGTCAACAATTTGATTTGATTGGTTCAATCGCAGTTATCCATAATGTCCTGGCTGGCCGATTAGCTGACTGGGGCCTTTTCAAATCCCTCTTCTCTTTGCTTGTACCTCAAGAAAAAGAAATCGCCTTAAAAGCACTCGAAAGAGTGGGTCTTACTGATAAGATGTACGAAATTACCTCTACTTTATCTGGAGGCGAACAGCAGCGTGTCGCGATGGCGAGATTAATGGTCCAAAAACCTGAAGTAATTTTGGCTGACGAACCAGTTGCCTCCCTAGACCCTGCAAGAGCCGAAGATGTATTAGCTATGCTGATAAATATCGTTTCTGAGGAAAAACAAACGTTAATTGCCAGTTTGCATTCCATCGAATATGCTCGTAAATATTTCACCAGAATCATCGCTCTTAAAAATGGTGAAATCCTTTTTGATTTGCCAACTGAAAAAGTGACGGATGATCTGTTAACCAACCTTTATCGACTAAAGGAGCACGGTTAAGATGTTGAGACGAAAAACAGTATTGGGTAGGTATAATCGTCAAATCCTTACATTACTATTGATGGCAGTTTTCGTATGGAGCTTATTTTCGATTCATTGGAATGACGACCTTTTCCATGCAGGCGGAATTCCGACGATACTGCAAATATTTGAAGGCCTAATTCAACCTGATTTATCAGCAGAAGTATTGATCAAAGGGCTCGAATCTGCCTGGATTACTCTTGCTTATGCTGTTGCCGGAATGTCCCTTGCTGTAGTTTATGCATTGATTGTAGGGATTCTTGCTTCTGGAACATTAACCTCAAGCAGGGTTGCCCGTTTAACATCTAAAGTGCTTTTTAGGGGTGTTTTAGGATTTACTCGTTCGATTCATGAGTTAATATGGGCATGGCTTTTCGTTGCGGCAGTAGGCCTTTCCCCTTATGCAGCTATATTTGCCCTCGCTATTCCGTATGGCGGTATTCTTGGCCGTATTTTTGCTGATATGTTAAATGATGTTCCAGAAGAGCCTATCACAGCATTAAAATCTACCGGTGCCTCAAGACTTCAAATCCTTATTTATGGCTACCTCCCATTGATTTGGGCAGATATGATTAGCTATACCATGTATCGATTTGAATGTGCGATTCGTTCTTCGGCCATTATGAGTTTTATCGGACTCGGCGGCTTAGGCTATCAAATTCAATTATCGCTCGCTGATTTGAAATATGATCAAGTATGGGCATATGTTTTTTTCCTGATTGCTCTCGTCTTGTTCGTGGATATATGGAGTAATTATGTTAGAAAAGGATTGACGGAACGAAAACGTCGGAACGGATTCAGTACTGGCTGGCGGTCCACCCTATTCACCATGCTTTTAATCATCGGTTCTTGGGTATTTATTACTATAGGTGAGCATGCTAAGTTATTTGAATTACTGTCGGATAAAAATATCGAATATGCGAAGAAGTTTTTTGGCAGCCTAATTGGTTTAAATGATAAGCATCCTGCTTTCCTAAATGGTGAAAGCTGGTCTGCCGCATTAAAGCTCACCCTGGAAACCCTGGAAATGAGTATCATGGCCATCGGATTTGCGACAGTTGCTGCCTTTTTAACTGTTATTCCAGCAGCTAGTAATATAGCAAATGGAAGTTTAACTTCATCAAAGAGATGGTATAATTGGATTCTTTATGGATTCGTACGGATCACTTATATCTTTTCACGTGCCGTTCCTGAGCTGGTTTGGGCAATGTTGATTATTTTTATTTTTAAACCAGGGTTATTGCCAGGAGCAATCGCACTTGCACTCCATAACTTTGGGATACTCGGTAAGCTTTGGGCTGAGGTAATTGAGGATATGGACCCTCGACCGATCCGTAATTTAGCATCCGCAGGTGCCTCCAAAATCCAGATCTTCTTCTACGGGATCTTGCCAAGTGTCTTACCTAGATTTCTTACCTATATTTTATATCGTTGGGAAGTCATTATGAGGACAACGATTGTTGTTGGTTTTGTCGGTGCAGGCGGCCTTGGTATGGAATTTAAGCTTGCGATGAGTTATTTCCAATATACTGAAATCACCCTATTACTTCTTTGTTATATGATTCTCGTCGTCATTGCTGATTTTGCATCAGAAAGCACGAGAAAGGCCGTTAAATAAGATGCTCGCGCAAAGAACTATTCAATGGTATCCATAACTAAAAGAACACTGTTCCTTCGAAAGGAACAGTGTTCTTTTAGTTTTAATCTATGTTATCCGTTTGATATCTACTGCTAGCTAATGGCTATCAAACTCCTAAGTATCTGATATAATCCATGTTAGCAGACATTATCAAGCATATCTGCATACTATTCCCATCAAAGGAAATAATTGATGAATATACTTGTTTTCTTGCCACCGTTTCCATTATCCTATCAATAGGAAGAAAGTTAGTACTATCACCGACTTAAATAGTCATCAAGGAGTGAAAATTCTTTGCAATCTAAGTCCGCTTTACCGATTTTATTTATAGTTATGTTTTTGGTGATGGTGGGATTTGGAATTATCATTCCAGTTTTACCTTTCTATGCTGAAGAAATTGGGGCGAATCCAACCGAATTAGGATTATTAATGGCAGTTTATTCGCTCATGCAGCTCATTTTCGCTCCGATGTGGGGGCAAGTTTCCGACCGAATTGGGCGGAAACCAGTCATGATGATTGGAATTGCAGGACTTGGTCTCTCTTTTCTAATTCAAGCATTGTCTACGGAGCTTTGGATGTTATTTGCAGCAAGAATTATTGGCGGCATTCTTTCCTCTGCAAATATGCCAACAGCCATGGCATATGTTGCAGATATTACCACGGAAGAAAATCGCGGCAAAGGAATGGGGATTGTTGGTGCAGCAACGGGCTTAGGCTTTGTTTTTGGTCCGGCAATCGGTGGGATCTTTTCGAAATTCAGCCTTAATATGCCCTTTTATCTTGCTTGTGGATCTTCGTTCATCACCTTTATTCTTGTTTTTATTTTGCTAAAAGAATCAAAACAGAAAAAAGAATCGGTTAGCAAAGAAAAACCCTCTTTCGGGAAGACGTTTAGTGGTACTGTTACCGTATTATATTTGGTGCAATTATTAATTTCCTTATCACTTTCTGGTTTGGAAGCAACGTTTGCCTACTTTGCTGCTAAAAAGGCAGATTTGGGCTCCACTCAACTTGGATACATTTTTATGATCATGGGGTTTGCAAGTGCGATCGTCCAAGGTGGTCTGGTCGGTAGATTGACCAAAAAATATGGTGAAAAGGTTGTAATTCAGTGCGGAATCATTGTTTCAGCGCTTGGATTTGGTTTGATTTTATTAGTAAATAGTTTTGCAACTGCAGCCATTTATTTAACTATTTTTGGACTAGGAAATGGCGTAATTCGTCCTAGTGTTTCTTCACTAATTACGAAGACGTCTACGGCAGGTTATGGAAGTTCAACTGGGCTTTTATCATCCTTTGATTCTCTTGGCAGGATTATTGGGCCGCCACTCGGTGGATGGCTGTTTTCGATGGCAATGGGCCTCCCTTATATCTCAGGTGCGATTATTTCAATTGCTGCATTTATCCTATCTCTCCTTTTTCGCCCACAGATCGCTACCGTGAAAATAACAAAGATTCAAAACTAATCAATTGGAATATGTTTTTAGGACATGCATAAAATGGGTTACGAGGATGTAAGTAAAAAGGAGCCTAGTTTATGAAATTAAATACCTTTATAAGTATTTGTCTCCTATTGGTAACCTTAGGTTTTGCAGCTTATCTTGATTCACCCTACTCATTTATTAATAAAGATTATGCTTATTCAGCCGATCAACCTGTGATGGCACAGCCTGTAGAAGTTAAGCCTTCAAGCGATGTTCCCGTTTTGGAGGAAAAACTAGAGAAAATCGAAAAAGTGGATGGCTATATCGTAGAAACATACCAGGAGTATGAGGTTTATAAAGACAAAGATGGAAATGTACTAAAAAGTGAGCCTACTGGAAAAATTGATACGCTGCAATATTGGGATGATGCTCAACAATAAAGACCGCTAATGTCAGCGGTCTTTATTGTTGAGAAGATTTATCGCTTTTCCAAATCCGTGGATATAGGTTTAGTAAAAGTTAAGTACTCAAACAAATGGAAAAAGGCAAGGTGAGGTATCCTGCAAAAGTTAATGGCTATTTTAATTGGGAGCCTATTAATAGGTATTGGGGTTAATGCATTTTTAATCCCTCATCATTTACTAGATGGCGGGATCATCGGCTTATCACTCATTCTCCATTATTACTTTGATTTTCAAACGGGCTTATGTGTAATATTATTTAGTTTGCCTCTGTGTATATATGCATGGTTCCGAGAACGGGACTACTTTTACAGTAGCTTTCATGGTCTAATGGTTTCCTCGTTTTTTATTGATTTACTGGCTCCTTTACAAAAACATTTTCCACTTCCTATTATTATTAGTGCAATATTCGGTGGAACACTAGGCGGACTTGGTGTTGGATTAATGCTTCGCTATCAGACAAGCACAGGAGGTACTGAATTGTTAGCTCATTTCTTAGCGAAATCCTTTTCTTTTAATATCGGAATCATTATCTTGATTGTCGATGGTTTAGTCTTATTATCGGGGTTTAAAGTGCTCGGATCACAAAGTTTCTTCTATTCAATACTAACTATTCTTTCTTTTGGATTCATCACATCATTACTGGTAAAAAATTATAAAAGTGATGCATTTTAATTAGGGTAAGTTCATTTTTAAGAAGTTAAGTTGGTATGTTATTTGAGATTGAAGTTATTATTTTATCAACTTTGTCATAATCTTTTCATTTCATCTTTCCGTATATTTTTTCCGCGTAACTGCCAAATCGTACATTTGTATTTTTTCTTCTATGCTCCATTACTTTTTCAAACTGCAGCTGTTTGCGCGTTAATTTTTCTTGCAACCTAGCTATTTCTTCGTCATCGGTTGCAACAGAGATTAAATCATTTAAGGTGATCAATTCTTTTCTTAAATCAACTTTATCTGAAATGTACCCAGCATTCTTAAGCATGCGGTAGCTCATTTTCATTTCAGCGCTCATCCCTGGCAGTTCATCACTTAAATCCAATGGTTTTCCCATTCCAGGTAGATTTTCAAACTCCTTATTTTTTATCGCTTCTTTTATTTTATCTTCTGCCATTCTTGAAAATAGGTCCATGACAAATCCCTCTTTTTATTTTTATTTTACCCTATGTAAATGTTATACGGAATGACAAAACATACAACAACATGATTCGATTTTTATCTGATTGATATAAAGACTCTAATCAAATGTATTTTGCTTAAAACAAATTCAACTTCCCTCTAAACAGAACAAATGTTTTATAGTATATTAAATATGTTGTGGTGTTTGTAAAATACCATAAATAACATATAGAGGTGAAATAAAAGTGAACGGAACGGCACATGCAGCAATAGGTGCAGCAACAGGTTTTATAGTTGCGAACACTTTCCATACCTCCCCTTCAACCACACTCTTTCTAATCGGATTAGGTGGTATTTCAGGCTTAATCCCCGATCTCGACATAGACGGGAAGCTTCGGGGGAAAATCACCTTATCTCATAAGGTGATTCGGATAGTGGCACAGTTAATTGGAATACTGATGGTCTTTTATAGTTTTTATGAAGGAACTACTAGAGAGAAGTGGATTGGTTTAGGGATCGGAATAGGGTTGATGATTGCAGCCTCATTGATCAAGCAAAAGCACATGTTAACGATCACAGGAATCGGTGTAATTGCAGGCGGATTCTCCTTAACAGAAATTTGGTTAATACTGCTTGGTATTTATATTTTAATCGCGTCTCTAGTTTCACACCGAAGCTATACCCATTCCATATTAGGGGTTGTTTTCTTCGGAATTATTGCTTCCAAATTAGAAAGATCCCTAGGCATTGACGGCGTTTTCTACACCTGCCTTGCTGGGTACATAAGTCATTTGATTGCAGATTTTAAAATCTTACCGTTCAATAAACGAGGGATTAAGCTTTTTTTACCTGTTTCATCGAAAGAAATATAATAAGGTAGCAATAAATTTTTTTCGTATATCAGGTTATTTGTAATAATTATATTTTAGAAACGTACCCATGCCTTTCATAGTGTCAGCCAGATATTTATGGTTGACTTTTTTTAGTACTTATATAATGCATGGGTAATAAATATAACTTATTCCAGATTTTTCGTTGGACTAATAAATAGGATGAGAGTATAGTAGTTTCCATGAGTTTTGACTATAGGAGGACTACGATGTTTGGTATATCCTTACCGCAATCTTTTTTACAGATGAATACCATTTTTATTTCGATCTTAATTGAAGCCCTGCCATTTGTAACTTTAGGCGTACTTATTTCAGGGATCATTCAAATATTTGTTACCGAAGAAATGATTGCAAAAATCATGCCAAAAAATAAAGTATTGGCTGTAATCTTTGCAAGTTTCTTAGGTATTTTATTTCCTTCTTGTGAATGTGGGATTGTTCCAATCGTCAGTAGGCTAGTCTCAAAAGGAGTGCCAATCTCTGCGGGAATCGCCTTTATGCTGACAGCACCGATCATCAATCCTGTTGTCTTGTTTGCAACTTTTATTGCATTCGGCAGTGACTGGAAGATGCCGTTATACCGTGCGTTGGGAGCAATCATTGTAGCTATTGTAGTAGGAATTTTGATCGCTTTTCGATATAAAGGGAGCCCTTTAAAAGAGCATTTCCATATTCACCATTCTAATGGAAAATCGACCCCATTTTTCAAAAAGATCTGGCAGACCCTGGAACATGCAGTTGAAGAATTTTTCTCAATGGGTAAATATTTAATTATCGGGTCACTAATTGCCGCAGCCGTTCAAACATATATTAAGACATCGACTCTTGTTTCGATTGGTCAGGGACAAGCATCATCTTCCATCGTGATGATGACTCTCTCTTTTATTCTTTCTCTTTGCTCCGAAGCAGATGCATTTATCGCTTCATCTTTTAGAACGACATTTTCAACTGGTTCATTATTAGCGTTTCTTGTGTTTGGGCCAATGGTGGATATAAAAAATTTAATGATGATGCTTGCAACGTTTAAAAAGCGGCTAGTTTTTATGATTGTTTCTACCGTTTTCGCTGTTGTATTTGTATACTCTTTGTTGTTTTAAGGAGCGGGAACTATGATAAGAAGCTTAATATTAAT
Organism: Neobacillus sp. C211; assembly: GCF_051842875.1. NCBI lineage: Bacteria > Bacillati > Bacillota > Bacilli > Caryophanales > Bacillaceae > Neobacillus > Neobacillus sp. C211. The sequence continues at coordinate 23,211 of NZ_JBPXRO010000014.1, read as the reverse complement.
TGGTTTTACTTATTTAATCTTTCAAATGCATCTTACAGGGGATATTAATAAATATATCAACATGAAATATTCTTATCTTTCTGCAACTGCTGGTTATGCATTACTTGTATTAACGATTGTCCAAATCTTTATGCTCAGTAAAGGCGAGTCAAAAGATGCTGGCTGTGATCATGATCATTGTGGGCATAATCATTCAAAAGAGAATAAATGGTATAAAAAAGTTTTCATATATCCAATTTTCGCCTTTCCAATTATTTCAGGATTATTTTTTCCAATTGCCACACTTGATTCAAATATTGTAAAAGCAAAAGGATTTCATTTTCCCATTTACGATGAAGGAAAAGGCGATTCCTTTATGCAACAGCAATTTTTACGTCCAGATACGAGTGTGTATTATGGCAAAGATGATTATGATGTGTTAATGAAAAAGGAAAAGAAAAAGTATGTAAATAAAGAAACGATTGTTTTGAATGATAAGAATTATTTAAAAGGTATGGAAACTATTTATAACTTCCCTGGTGATTTTCTTGGAAAAGAAATCGAGTTTAAAGGTTTTGTTTTCAAAGATTCAGAAACCATAAATAAGAACCAGATATTTGTGTTCCGCTTTGGAGTGATCCATTGTATTGCAGATTCAGGTGTCTTTGGAATGTTAGTTGAAATGCCTGATGGCAAGAAATTTAAAAACGATGAATGGGTAACTGTAAAAGGAAAAATATCAACAATCTATTATCAGCCCTTTAAAACCAACATTCCCTATTTAAAGGTAGAAGATTGGTCGACTACTTCTGCTCCTAAAGAAGAGTATGTTTTTAGGGGATATTAATTTATTAACGAAAAATGACCTATTCCACAGATGAATAGGTCATTTATTATTTATATTTTTAAAATGATAGTTTTAGTGCCTCAAGATTGTTTTTCATAACATCTATAAAGTCTAAACCTTTTTCTTGCTCTTCTTTAGTTAATCCTTCTAATGGATTTAAAACTTCAGTTTTAGCACCTATTTCATTAGCTAACGTCTGAGCCACTTTAGAAGAAGTAAGTCCCTCAAAATAAATAACCTTTACATTTTTCTTCTTCGTTACTTCTGCTAATTCTTTCAATTTTCCTAGGGTTGGTTCTACATCTGGGGATAATCCAGCTATCGGAATTTGAGTTAACCCGTATTGTTTTGCTAAATATCCAAATGCGGCATGTTGTGTTACAAATTCTTTTTTCTTCGCCTGATCAATTGTCTCCTTGTACAAGTGATCTAAATCAGCAAGTTGGGATTTAAAATTCTCTGCATTCTTTTCATACTGATTTTTATTATTTGGATCTAGCTTTTCTATAGCCTTAGCAATAGTGTCGACCTCCTGCTGGGCTAACACGGGAGAAAGCCAGACATGTGGGTCTTTTGAAGCTGCATGATCAGAATGATGTTCCTCCTCTGATTCTAATGCATTCATCAATTTAATCCCCTTTGAAGCTTCTACAACAGTTAAACTGGAATCATTAATACTCTTTAATACTTTTTCAGTCCAGCTTTCAAAGTATCGACTATTGTAGATAAACAGATCTGCATCTTGAATTTTAGCCATATCCTTTGCTGTTGGCTCCCAATCATGTGGTTCTGCACCGTTCGGTATTAATAGTTCAACATTCGCTGAACTGCCAGCCACTTTTTGGGTAAAATAATACATTGGATAAAACGTGGTGACAATTTGTATTTTTTTTGTACCTCCACTAGCTTTTTCTCCTTTTGTCTGAACGGCATTGGAACAGCCGCTTATCACCATAAGAAAAATAATTATAGGGCATATTAGTCTTTTCATGATTTTATTTCCCTCCATAACAGTCTTTAATTAGGAATTATTACGATTTAAAACGAATGATTATTCCATATAATATTAGTTTATTAGATTTAACAAATCGTAATTGTTACGAATTGTATCTTATACCGATTTTTTATTTATGTCAATGACATGTTAAAGTCAAAGATAATAAATATTAATGATTAGCTTTATGTCCAATGATGAGTATCATTGTTGGCGTGAAGATTAATTAAACACACAAAAAAAAGAGACTCACTGTCTCTTTTTTTGTTGAGAATAATTAATAATAAAAAATTTCCAGTGATTTTTATTTATTTCCAGGTGCAGGTTGGTCCACACCTCTTATATGGTGCTTATGCCCATCATTTTCTGTAGTATAAAAATCATAATGATGTACATGCATGCCATTACCTACGGGAATAGCTGGACCGCTATATGCCTTATAATAATGGGTATGGCCATTTTCGAAAAGAACATATCCCTCTGTATAATGAATATGGTTTTGATCCTGAGTCTGGATTGGCGGCGAAGTAACATCTAAACACTGATGGACATGACCTGCATCCACAGAAGTATAATCAACCGAACCATGATTATGGTTCGGCACAAACCCCTGAACAAAATCATCTTTACTTACCTTACTCACGTCCTCACCTCAGTTCATTTTTTGGGCTAATTTCGTTGTTTTATAGATTTTGTACACGATAGACAAATAGTTGCTCGGTTCCGATTCAGATCCTGCTGCGAATGATTCTGGAGCAATTAACATCTGATTAAACTGGTCGATTTTTACTTGACCAGGAAGTTGAGGCTGATTTTTTTGATAAACCTCCTTTGCTGCTTTATTACTAATGATATTTACTTAATAGTAGGAATATGTTTTAGACAGCCAAAAACAAGGTTTTATTTTTTAGACTTCAGCGGAATTATGGAAAAACAGGTACAAACCTAAAGCCTGTCTTAGTTGTTATACATATACATACAGTACAAAAACACAAGAGAGATAGATGGAAGGGGGGGACATGTGCGGATTGCATAAGGAGGAGGTAAGGTCGTCTCATGATTACATCATGAAATACTAGCTTCCGAAAGGAGAAATATTATTCAATGGTTTGGTTAACTATAGTATCTTTTTTGCTTACCCTAGGATTTATTCTTTGGAGACCTAGGGGTATTAATGAAGCGATACCTGCTACGATTGGTGCGATTGTTGTCCTACTAAGCGGTAGTGTTACATTATCCGACCTCGGTATAATTGCGGAAACGATAAGCGGTGCTGCAATTACTATTATGGCAACGATTGTAATGGCCATCGTCTTAGAGAGTTTTGGATTCTTTAACTGGGTAGCAGAAAAGCTTGCAGAAAAAGCAAATGGGTCAGGCATCAGATTATTCTGGTATGTCAATCTCTTATGTTTTCTCATGACACTCTTTTTTAATAACGACGGGAGTATTTTAATCACCACTCCAATATTAGTTATGTTATTAAACAACATGGGATTAAAAAATCATCAAAAAATTCCCTATTTGCTATCAGGAGCCTTAATTGCAACAGCATCGAGTGCTCCAATTGGTGTAAGTAATATTGTCAATCTTATCGCTTTAAAAATCGTCCATATGAGTTTGTATTTGCATACGGCGATGATGTTTGTTCCTGCCACGCTTGGTTTATTACTGCTGACATGGCTGTTGTTCCTTCGCTTCAAAAAAGTCTTACCGAAAACTGTCCCTACTAAGGTAACGGGTTTGTCCCTCCCTTCTTACCACCCACTGAAGCCCAGTTCCATGAAACATGGTTCTGAGGAGGAACGTTCAAGGTTTATGCGCAACGTCCTACTATTTGTATTTGCTGTCCGTGTCAGCCTCTTTGTCGCTTCATTTTTGTCCATTCCAGTCTCGCTTATGGCTGTTATTGGTTCGCTTGTCCTTTTAGGATGGAGATGGGCTTATTTAAAGATACCGCCAACCGATATGCTGAAAAAAACACCGTGGTATATAATTGTTTTCGCATTCAGTATGTATGTGATCATTTATGGTCTAAATAACATCGGTCTAACAGACTGGTTGATCCAATTTATGCGTCCAATGGTTTCTGGGAGCCTTCTCCATGCAAGTGTGTTAATGGGCGTCCTGCTCTCGGTACTTTCAAACATATTTAATAATCACCCTGCTTTAATGGTTGGAACACTCACGTTAACGAATATGAACCTAGATTTATTATCCTTAAAGATCGCCTATCTTGCCAACGTTATTGGCAGTGACATGGGATCATTACTACTTCCAATGGGAACTCTGGCTACGCTAATGTGGATGCATATCGTAAGGAAAGGAAAAGTAATGATCAGTTGGTGGCAATATATCAAAGTCACTATAGTTGTTATCCCGCCAGCGACATTGTTTACCCTAGTTGTTCTTTATTATTGGGTTTCATGGCTTTTTGGTGGAACACTTCAAGGATAATACAATTGAAAAAAGGAGAAATAAAATGAATATAGAATTATTAGATTTAAGAAATAAATATATTGAGGTTGAAATTTCCGGGGGAAGTTTTCACAGGGGAATTCTTATAGATGCCGGGTTAGATATAGTCGTAATATACGATGGCAGGAATAATATATTCCTATATATCCCATTTGTCCACATTCAACAATTGAAAGAAATATTAATTCAGGAAGAAACTTTTTACGATCCTCCTTCAGAAAAACCAATTACTTCCGATTCAATCTCCTATCGTAAAATATTAACAAGTGCGAAAGGTTTGTTCGTTGAGGTTTATGTAACAGGAAATAAATCCATTCATGGCTATTTAACCAGCATTATGAATGATTATTTTGTCTTCCACTCTCCTGCATACAAAACAATGTATATATCAATGAACCATGTAAAATGGTTAATCCCGTATCCACCAAATACAACGCCTTATTCATTAGAAAATCAAAATCTACCTCTAAAACCCGTATATCCTACATTGGCAAGATCTTTTGAAGAGCAGTTAAAAAAATTGGAAAATCAATTAATTATCATTGATGGTGGATACAATGAGGAAAAAATCGGCTTACTCCAAAAGATTCAAAATAACAAAATGATACTGATAACAGCTAAAGGGGAAAAGCTTTTTCGGAACTTGGAGCATATCAAAACCATTCAATTACCGTAATTCCAATGGTAAAACTCTTTAACCAAATTAAAAGAAAGGTGCTTTTCACATGAGCAAAAAAAAACAAAAAGAATAATCCACCCTGTTTTGGCCGACGAGGTTGGATTACTCATTCACTGCTTGAGTTGTATTTTAGACCGTGTCCATCGGCCACGGTCTTCTTTTTGGTTTACCACCTATTAATAGCATATGGTTTTTCGATTATTTTTGTTCAAAGGAGAAAAAATTTTCATTTACCACATTATAAGATTCTCATTAATTTACAAAAGATTAACATGAAATCCATTATCTCTTCGTATTAACAGCATAAAATGTAACTATAGCAATACCAATTCAATAGCTCTTCTTATAAGTACATTTTCTGACTAGGAGGAAGTTGCATGTATAATTTTCTAAATTTTCTGTTCTTAATGTATATCTCAGTTGCCTTTATAAGAATTTTTTATTACTCTTTCTTCAAAACAAAATCGAATAAACATTGATTGCTACACCCAATCATTATCCATCTACTTATCCACAAAGTTATCTAAACATTTCATGTCCTTCCCCTAAAATTTCGCACCTGTGCCTATGTAGACTCTGTACATTTCCAACGAACTAATAAACACATAAAATAAGGAAACCCTTTTGGGTCTCCCACAATGGAAATAAACTAGGTTTGTTCTAATCTAAACTAATTGGAACATATCCTCAAATACTTCGTTCCAATTTTTTGTTTTAGCAAGTGTCTTACGTCTAAGGATATAGTTTTCGTGATTTTTGATGCTTTCTAAATGTTCACATGCACTGATAAATTGGCTAGAATCATTTGTATCTAAAAGAGCATATACAGACTGCTCAGCATATTTTTTAGTAGATGGTAAATGCATGCCAATTACTGACTTCCCCGCTGCTAAAAATTCAAATAACTTTAATGGAAAGACCGCTTGGTTATACTGAGATGACTTGTAGGGCATAATTCCAATATCAATTAAGTTCATATATTTTGGAACCTCGGAAGGAGCGACACTTCCAGTCCATAAAACATTCTTCTCAGTTAATAAATTTTTAAATTTAGGATGATCATTGGTACCATCTGGACCCACAAAAAGAAAAAGCCACTCACGCTTTTTTCGTGCTACTTCCTGGATCAAATCAAAATCCAGCTTAGGTTTAATTCCCCCGATAAAGCCTAAAACCGTTCCGTCAAAATGATCAGGTAGAATATGATCCATTTGTGTAGGATAGTTTGCAAACCTATCAAATTCCACCCCATTTTCAAAGGTAAACACCTTTTCTTCAGCACCTAACTTTTCTATGATTCTTGTACGTAAATATTCAGAGGTACAAAAAATCACATCTGCCCTTTTAATAATCCGCTCTTCTGCCCTTGATATGATATTTTTTCTAAAATTGGCTAGGATAGAGTTTTTCCCATTGATAGGAGAGGTCCATAAATCACTGCAATCATAAACCACTTTATTCCAAGAAAAGAGGTTAGAAAGTGTTGGAAATCCTGGAAAGGTATACCATAAATTAACAGTATACCTTTCCTTAGCTTTTTTTAAATATGTTAGTAATGGCTGCAATTTAATTTTATGAAATGCATCGATATAGCGGCCAAACCGAAACACTTTTTGTGGAAACAAATCTTGGATGGTCCATTGATCTATTCCATTTGACAATCTTTTATTGTGCTTTTCTTTTTGGTTTGGTGTTGGACATAACCAGATTACTTCCTTTGTTTCAGGATGATTTTGCAAATATTCTGCAAGCCGATGTCTACGATACCGAAGTTGATCTTGATCCCACTCACCTGTTGCCACAATGATATGTATACTCTTCATTTGTCCCATCCCTTCTAGATCCTTTTAACAACCGCATGTAAGGCATAATGAGAGAAACACCAAAATGCTTTTATAAGGTTTAGCTTTTCTACCTTGCGATACACAAACCAATTCATTTTTGCAGCTTTCCACTTGTTTCTCGAAATGGAAGGATTTCCTATCCGGTACTCGGCCAAATTTTCATTTAACCCGTATGCATTTATGCCCTTTTTTAAAATGGCCAGCCAGGTGGCTAAATCCTGTCGTGTTCGTATATTAGGCATTTGTATTTGACCGACAATGCTTCGATCGATCATTACTGTCAAACATCCTATTATAGTATTCTTTAACATATCATTGTACGAAACCTGCTTGGGAGCTTCTATCCGTTTGTTTAATTGTACTCCTTCATTTGATACAATTTCGTAGCCAGTAAACGTAAAAGCATAATCGTTTGTTTGCATAAAATTTAGCTGTTTTTCCAATTTTTCTGGTTTCCAGCAATCATCACTATCAAGAAATGCCACAAATCTGCCCTTTGCATGCTGCAAAGCAATGTTTCTTGCAACAGCAGCCCCACCATTCTGATTTAAATAAATAACATGTATTCTTTCATCTTCTTTTTCAATACGCTCTAAAATATCTGGTGTATCGTCAGTAGAACAATCATCGACAATAATCAATTCCCAGTTTTGATAGGTTTGCTTTCTTACAGAAGTGATTGTATGTTCGATAAACAAACTAGCATTATATGAAGGCGTAATAATCGAGATCAATGGCTGCTGTGGACTCATGTGAAAACCTCCTATTAAAATGACTATTCCCGGAAAATGACGGGGAAAACGATCCATAAAAAGCTTAATGTTACGCCCAATAAAATCCCTAATACTGCTCTTTCCTTTGAGTTGAAGGCTCTATTTTCAGTATTTATTGCATTAATATCAGCAGGTTTTAATAATGCAGCATGTTTTATGTCATTTTGAGCCGTATTAAGTTCATATAAGAAACGTTGCTGGTCTACTTTTGCCTCAGGTCCTACTTTTTCATTCGTTATTACATCAATAGATTCTTGAATGATTTTCTGTTTTTCTTGGAACATATCTTGATCGATGGCCAAAAAGGCACTTGTAATCTCGTTAAGAATCTGGGCTGTGCTTTCCTCTGATTCATCTGAATACGAAAGATTAATCATGTTATACGGACCTATGGTTACATGTAAATTCGTCCTAATTTCCTCAGACTTTTCTTCCCATAGCTTTTTCAAATGTTCTTCATAAAAAGGAGCGTTTGTTAACAAAATGATGACACGTTTAGGATCATTTAGCTCAGGATTATCATAGTTTCCTAAGGTTAACGATGCTTCTAATGTATAATTTGATTTCTCATGTCCTACGGGAAGAAGCCATCCGATTACGCCCAGCAAAATCGTAGTTGCTAATAATATTAGGAAGTATTTGTTCATTCTTTCTTTTAAACTTTGAATCATTTGTCCCATTTGAACCTTGCTCCTTAGTAGGAATTTTCTTCATGATGTTGATTTTTCTTGTCCTTAAGCACAGAAACCGTAGAAATCACTAAACCTAGAAATACCCAATGAAAAAATAGATTACTAACTGAACTCGGACTGATACTTGAAACAGCGAATCCAATAAGCCCCATCATACATGCTTCAAGTAACCCCTTTTGGTTCCTGTTGCTTCCAACTTTATAAAATTTGTAGAGTCTTATGAAAAGATAGGCATACATAGTTATATAACCTAGCAAAATAAAAATCCCAAAGTTGCCCATTATTTCAGCAAGCCAATTATGCACCTCTACAACATGATTTGTTGCATAGATTGACTCGTTTTTTAAATAGAATGGGATATTGCCAGCCCCAACCCCAAATCCGAAGGTATCTAATGAGAAGTGAAGGGTATTCCTCAGTAAATTTAATCTCGCTACATTAGATGAAAGCATTTCATTACTAGTACTAAAAGTCGAAGCGCTAAACAAGTCGTCTAACTTGGCGAAAAATACGATCGCACCCAATAGAAACACTGCTGAACCTATAATAGCTGCTATTCTCTTTAGATATCTCGGAAGAAGGATAAACATATAAACGACTAAGCCAATCATGACTCCAAGCAAGCTAGCCCGTGAATCCGTCAAATAAATGAGATATACACAAATAATTGCAAAAAGTAAGCTGGTTGTTTTCAAAAATACATGTTTACTATTTTTTGTAAAAGATAGATAAAAAAAGAATGATATTGTAAGAAAAGTGGCAAAATCATTTTGATTAAAGAAAACAGATGTTGGATATGACAGCTTATACTCTGGGGCACCATACAATGTCGACGTAGGCAGCTGGATATGTGCTAAATGATTGATTAATCCAATCACCATTAAAATGACTGTCATAAACATCCAAATTCCATAAAACAGGTACAAGTTGATCATTTTCCTGAATGTAAAGACGGCCAAAAAGATAAACGATATTCCCATACCCAAAAGAAATAACGACTTAATTCCCTCTATAACCGATTTTGCCCAAAGCAATGAAACCGCGCCATAAGCCATCCAAAACAGTAGAAAAAGCAGAACACCTTTTACATTTACTTGATTCCAAATTTGAGGAAGATTCCTTTCTTTCATAACATGAACCAAAAAGAGAGTAACTGCTGCAATCAGTACCAACCGATACAAAAATAAACTAAAAAATCCAACATGAATGTTTAAAACAGATTGATTCAAAAATGTTGTCATGACTAGTAAGTACATAGCGCTAGGAAATTGCGGTTTACTAATAACGTTGATTTTTATTAAAAAAGTTAAGACGAGAATCGCCCATAACCCAAGAAAAACCATCATTTCAATCTGCATTTCAACAAGTGAATAGGTGATGGCAAAGCCTACTAAGAGAAAAGCTGACACACCTGTTGCTTGTTTAACTAGAGGATTACTTTGCATCAAACTTCCTTCTCCTTTTTCAAACTAACCATTTAAGATAGCAATTGTTTATCCTTTGAGAACTGGAGTGTCTCCTGCAACCCTTCGTATAGGTTGATAGACGGCTCCCAATTTAGTAATGTTTTTGTTTCTTCATTGGAAAGAATACTATGCCGAATATCGCCTGGGCGTTCTTGTTTATAGATTGGTTGCAGATTCGAACCAGCAGTTTTTTTCATCGTTTCAAACAGTTTATTGATGGAAATGCGTGATCCAGATGCCACATGAACACAAATATTTTCCTTTGCATTAAGTGCTTTTACATTTGCAGCTGCCACATCTTTAACAAAAATAAAATCTCTTGTTTGCTCTCCATCCCCATATATAACGGGTGTTCTATTTTCGGTCAGTTGATTTGAAAAAATAGCTACAACTCCCCCTTCACCCTTTGCGTCTTGTCTTGGTCCGTATACATTGCTGTATCGCAAAATACTATATGGCAGTTGATACAGTTTACAAGCCAATTTTAAATACTTTTCAACAGATAACTTTGTAAGTCCATATGGTGATTCCGGCTGCGTTGGGTGAGAAATGGTGACAGGCAATGCAACAGGATTTCCATACACAGCCGCGGATGAAGCAAAAACAACTCTCTTCACCTTTGCTTTAATCGCAGCATTAATAATATGAAGAGATCCCCTAATGTTTACTTTTTCATCAAATAGAATGTCCCTGACAGACTCTGCCACACTTACTTGGGCTGCTTGATGGATAATATAATCTGGACATAGGGAATGAATTAATTCAATGACACTTGGATCGGTTATGTCGTGATTAATGACTTCAATAGGTAAATGATCGATGTTTTCTCGACGACCAGTTGAAAAATTATCAATCACTGTGACATTGAAATCTTGTTGCAGCAATTCCTCTACTATATGAGAGCCAATAAATCCCGCACCGCCTGTAACTATTACTCTACTCATTAGAAAAACCTCCTATAATGCCTTTGATATAATTGATTTTGATTGAATGGCTGGTCTTCCAACTGAAAGGTAGGTAAATCCAAGTTGTTTCATCAACTCTAAGTCAAAGAGATTCCGACCATCAACAATCAGAGGCTGATTCATATATTGCTTTACTAATGGTAAATCCAATTTTTTTACGTCCATCCAGTCTGTTAAGATCATACATGCATCTGAATCATTGATAGTTTCATATATATCCTCTGAATAGGTGCACTGATAACCGATCTGTTTTTTTGCTTCTACAATCGCGATCGGATCATATGCCTTAACGATTGCCCCCTGCTCTGTTAAGTAAGGAATAATATCCAATGCCGGAGAAGACCGAATATCATCGGTATCTGGTTTAAATGCTAATCCTAAAACACTAATGGTTTTCCCTTTTAAAGAACCTAATGCACGTAACAATTTTTTCACCAGCTGTACCCTTTGCCCTTCGTTTGTATCAATGACAGCCTTGATTAATTTGAAATCGTACCCACAATCCTCGGCAATGTGCAGAAGGGCAGCCGTATCTTTTGGAAAGCAGGATCCACCAAATCCAACACCGGCTTGTAAAAATTTATTGCCAATCCGGCTATCTAAACCAATGCCTTGGGACACTTTTGTAACGTCAGCACCAACGCGTTCACAAATGTTGGCTATATCATTGATAAATGAAATCTTTGTCGCCAAAAATGCATTGGCAGCATATTTAATGATTTCAGCTGTTTCTAATGAGGCTTTCACTATATTTGCTGTAAAGGGCTGATGAATTTCCGCAATAATTTGATAAGCTTTTTCGCTTGTGGCTCCAATTACTGCGCGCTCCATATTCATCGTATCCTTAATAGCAGTACCTTCTCTTAAAAATTCAGGATTGGAGACAACGTCAAAAGGATGTTTTCCTTTGCCATATTCTCTAATCACAGATTCTATTAATTTTCCAGTGCCAACGGGCACGGTACTTTTTGTGACAATTACTTTGTAACCATTTAAATTTTCACCAATCGATTTAGCGACTTGTTTTATATAGGTTAAGTCAGCTTTACCTGATGATGTCATTGGGGTCCCAACTGCAATTAATATAACCTCAGCATCCTGTATCTCTTGACTAATATTAGCGCTAAATTTTAGTGTTCCTTTCCGAACATTTTTGTGGACCAACTCTTTTAATCCAGGCTCATAAATTGGCATGATCCCCTGTTTGAGATCATTTATTTTCAATTCATCAATATCACAACAAGTAACTTGGTTTCCTGAATCAGCAAAACATGTACCAGAGACGAGACCAACATATCCAGTTCCTATAACAGCTATTTTTTTCATCCTTATCAATCCTTCCAGTTCTTAATTACTTGCAGAAAAGACTATAAAGTTGAATAAATGGATTCTATCGTCCGCTTATAGACAGCTTTAAGCAAAACCGCATTGTGATCAACATGATAGTTTTTTTTGATATTTTCATATAGTTCATGCTGAACCTGCGGGGTAAAAAGATTTCTATTTAAAATATCGTTTATTCGATTTACTAAGCTTGATACCGATTTACTTTCGATTAATAGCGAACGATTTTCACCAAATAATTCCGGAACACTTCCCACTTCAGTACAAATCACAGGCACCTTCAGGGCTAATGCTTCAATGACAACGGTTGGCATCCCTTCTGTATAAGAGGGGAGAGCAAACACATCACTAGCAAACAAATAATCACTTACTCTTTCATTTTCAACTTGCCCTGTTAAGAACAGTCTTCTATTAAAATCGGAATGCTGCCTTAATTTATCTTTAGCTGGTCCATCTCCAACAAATACAATAGCTACATCATTAGGAAGCCATTGAAGTGAATAAGCCAGTTCAAAAACTCCTTTTTCTTGTGTTAACCTTCCGATAAAAACTATAATCTTCTTTTCCTCAGGGAGTTGAAGGCGTCTTCTAATTTCCATTTTAGTTTCATCTGCAGGTTGAAATCGTGATAAATCAACACCTATGGGGAGTACCATGCTATCTCTGCCTGCTAGCTCCTTTGCTCTAATCCTTAGGCTCTCACCCACTGCCAATACCAGATTTGCAGCCTGTACAGTATGTTCAAATGCTTTTTTTGCACCTGCACTAAAATTTGGATAAATATTTACATCACTGCCATGTAACGTTAAAATCCACGGCAGCTTTTTTTGTTCGGCAACAATTCTCGCTGCCCCTCCAGACGGCATCGCAAAATGTGCGTGAATTAAATCTGGCTCTATGTCATAATCAGACATTGTTTTTAAGATGGTGGCAGCGATACGTTTATCCGGCTGGGCCCATCTAAGTTGGCCCGGAAGTGCTAAATATGGCGGACGGTAGACCGTCACTCCTTTTCGCACATACTTAACTGGAATCTCGTTATTAACACGGTATTGTTTTTTTACATATTTGATCAAAGTTGGATGACGCGGCACAGGACAAATCACTGTAACCTCTACACCTAACCGGATTAATGCTTGAACTTGAGTTTCATGAAAAACACCAAGACCAGGTTTCTTGTCACTTGGATATATACTTGTAATCCATAAAATCTTCATTATGTTTGCTCTCTTATTTGTTTTTTTATGATTCTTAAGAAAAAAGGGGGATACATCTTATACAGTAGAAAAATATAGACAACCCCACTTATGCCTACTGAAAAAATAAGTGGCCAAATACTGGTCTGAGAAAAATAATAAATAGAAACCTCTTTCAGACAAAAAGCGATTATAGTTATGAGCAAAGATAATAGAAATGGTATCGAAATAGTTTTCAGATATTGCCGAAAACGGAGTTGAATCAACCAGTTTAATAACCATCTTCCTATTAAGAAGTTCACCAGGCTTACTCCTGCATAGGTCCAGGCTACAACCTCCAATTTATTCGACATGACAGCTAGCCATAAAGAAGCACCATACAGAATGAGAACCCCAGCATCCCAATAAAAAGCTATATTTGCTTTCCCTTTTGCTAAAATAACTGATCCATTTGGATTCATTAAAACCCTAAGAATGCCTACGACTGCCATGATTTGCACAACTGGAACGGCGTCCAGCCATTTCTCTCCAAAAATAGTTAAAATAAACACATTAGACACCGCTGTGAGACCCATCAAGATGGGAAAGGAAACTAGACTCAATAGCTTGGTCATATGTAAGAATCCATCTGTTAATAAAACTGGATTTTGGTGACTTTTCGAAAAAACCGGAAAAGCAACTCTGGTAATAATCGGATTAATCTTTAAGACCGGAATCGTTACAATTTGATAGGCAAGATTATATATACCAAGTGCCTCTGCACCCATAAATCGGCCGATTAATATGACATCAAGGTTGGAGCCAATTCGATTGACTAACCGTGAGGCTAATTGGTATGCCCCAAACGACATGTATTCCTTGCATTCCGACAAATCAAATATTAATGAGGGCCGCCATTTCTTTTGATAACACATAAAATAAAGAATGCCTTTTAATGAATTCAGCACGACTTGTGAAATAACAAAGGAATAAATCGGACTAATGGTAAGTATAAGAATCACCAATGTTAAAAAGGAAAATAACGTAGTCCCTACTTCAATCGCCCCCAGTAAATTAAAACGTAAATCTTTTTGCAACAGATACTGGCATTGCTGCCCAACCGGAGCGATTAAAAACATCACGGCCAAAATTCGTATAAGTTCGACTAATTCACTTCGCTGAAAGTACAAAGCAATCAGAGGGCTAAAGAGGAATAAGATCAGAAACAACCCGATTCCTACTAGTACATTTAGCCAAAACAGAGTTGACAAGACACGAGCCGTAACCTCTTCTTTTTGAATGACAGCTGAACCAAAACCAAGATCAAGCAATATCTGAGCAAACACTACAATCGTGGTAATCATTCCTACCAGCCCGAATTCGGATAGGCTCATTAATTTTCCAAGTAATGCAAACTGGATGACTTGGATGGCTGTAATTATAAGTGTAGAAATCCCAGTCCACTTTACTCCTTTATGTAGTTGGCTTCTTATGACTGTCATTTGCTTCCCGCCTTTATTAACGAGCTCCCTCTCCGGTGAAAATTACCTTGAACGTCTTCAAAATAATTTTAACTTCAAGCGAAAATGTTAAATTTTGTATGTATTCCAGGTCGAATTTAAGTTTTTCTTTTGGTGAAATATCATATCCTCCACTAACCTGAGCAAGACCTGTGAGTCCCGGTTTAACAAGCAGCCGATTTTCGAATCCCTTTATCTCTTTATTAAATTTCGCTGTAAAGAATGGTCTTTCGGGTCTCGGACCTACAATTGACATGTCTCCTTTTAAAACAGAGGCTAATTGTGGAAGCTCATCAATACGAGTCCTTCGGATAAATGCTCCCACTTTTGTAATACGAGGGTCATTTACCACTGCCCACTTGGCCCCCTCCTTTTCAGCATCATTCCTCATGGATCGTAACTTTACCATCTTGAAACGTTTTCCATTCTTCCCAATCCTCTCCTGAACATAAAATGGTGAACCTGGTGTTTCAAGGACGATGAGGGCAGCAAATATTACAATGATTGGCAGTGCGATAAGAAACCCAGTAGCTGCAAGAAAAATATCATACACTCTTTTTAAATAGAGATAATGTTCCACATTCTTTGATAATGTGAGATTAGAGGCTGGGACCGTCAAATAATCTTGGTAGAAATTGTAGCTTTTTTCAGTACTCACAAATGTACCACCCCATAAGATTTATTAATAAGAGTTTTGCTAATCCATACGTAAAGTATAGGTACAAAACTTGAAGTTGCTGTTGAGTACTGGTGAAGAGTTTGTAAAATATTTAGAATATATATTAAGTTTCTAAATACTTTGTAAAGATTTTTACAAAGTATAGGTAGATATAACGATATAATGAAAAAACTGACACAATAAGGATTTGGACTTTTCCTTTTTGTGTCAGTTTCTTAGATTCTTATAGGTTGTTACAAAAAAACTCCCTCTTATCTAGACAAGAGGGAGTTAGTTTAAGCAATCGATTCTTGCTTGGCAATTTTTAAAATTTCTAATGATTTAATATGGTAACCATCGATTTCAAGCACTTTAAATTCATAATCATCATATCTAACTTTATCGCCTTCGACGACATCCATTTTTTCTGATAAGATCCATCCACCGATGGTATCCATATCTGAATCGTCAAGGTCTAAACCGAATAAATCATTAATTTCATCAATTAGGACTTTACCCTCAACGATGGTTTTATTTTCACTAATTTTATTAATTTCAGGTACTTCATCCGCATCAAACTCATCACGGATTTCACCAACAATTTCTTCTAAAATATCTTCGACAGTGACTAATCCTGCTGTACCGCCATATTCATCCATTAAGATGGCCATATGAACACGGTCTTTTTGCATTTTCAGGAGCAAATCATGGATTGGGATCGATTCAATAACCTGGATAACTGGGCGAACATACTCTTGAATCGATGTTTCAACATTCTTGCCTTTAATATATTCGGTAAAAACTTCTTTCATATTTACCATACCGACGATGTTATCCTTTTCACCATCGATAACCGGATACCTTGTATAATTTTCTGCGGTAACGATTTGAAGACATTCATTTAAAGATTGTGAGATATCAAAAGCAATAATCTCAGTACGCGGTACCATAATTTCATTGGCGTTTCGATCATCAAATTCGAAAATATTGTTCACATATTTATATTCAGATTGATTAATCTCCCCACTCTTATAGCTTTCGGAAATGATTAATTGAAGTTCTTCCTCTGAGTGTGCTACTTCATGTTCTGATGCAGGTTTCAGTCCAAAAACTCCGACGATGAAACGAGCTGAACCATTTAGTGCTTTAATAAATGGATACATTATTTTATAAAAGAGAATCATCGGTCTTGCAAAAATCAAAGTGACCTCTTCCGCTTTTTGTATGGCAAACGTCTTTGGTGCAAGCTCCCCAACAACTACGTGAATAAAAGTTACTGATGCAAACGCTAATATAAATGAAGTAATGCCTGATATTGATTCTGGCATGTTAAAGTAACTTAATAGTGGATGAAGGATAAGTTCCACCGTTGGTTCTCCTAACCACCCGAGCCCTAAAGCTGTAACGGTAATTCCTAATTGACATGCAGATAAATATTCATCAAGATTAGTAACAATCGTTTTTGCCGCGATCGCGTTCTTGTTCCCTTCGCTAACGAGCTGATCAATACGTGTACCGCGGATTTTAACAATAGCAAATTCATATGCCACAAAAAATGCTGTAAATGCAATTAAAATTGCTATTATTAGTAGATTACTAATTATCAATAGTCTCCTTACTTAATAGATAAGTAAGGAATACACCTCCTGTTTTTTTACGAGTTTATTTATTTTCTATCAAAATAATAAATTAATACTTAGCTAAACAATAATAATAATGTTTGAGCCAATGTAACGCCTTCTGATGATAATTTATTAACAAGTGATTCTTTTTGCTGGTTGTTTAATTTTTGAAGAATAGGTTCCATGACATTTATTTCTTCTTTCAGATGCTGCATAATACTAGCAATCTGCTCCACATGTTTTTCTACTTTTTGTTTATCAATTGTATTATCTGACTTAATCAATTCAATGGAAGACTTTATTTCCTCAAGGGGCATATTCAAATTTTTATAATGTTCAACCATATTTAAAATTTGAAGACACTCCTCATTGTACAATCGATAATTAGAATCCGTCCGAATAGGGTTAAGTAAGCCTATTTGGGTGTAATAATCAATTGTCCGTTTGGAAATATTCTTTAATTTTGCTATTTCACCAATTCGATACAACTCCCCAAATTACTCACCCCTTCCCAGTTAAATGTTAAATTAAATATACCATAGATCAAACCGTACAGTCAACGTTCCGGTTTGATCTATGGTTATCAGCGTGTTAATATGACTGGTCCGTTTTTAGTTACGATAAGTGTATGTTCGTACTGAGCAACAAAGCTTTTTTCTGTAACAAAGGTCCAGCCGTCCTCTAGTTGAAACACTTCTTCATCATGGGTTGAGATAAATGGTTCAAATGCAATAACCATTCCTTCTCTAAGCAATCCATTGTCAGAGGTTTCATTATAATTATAAATATATTCAGGTTTTTCATGGATTGTTCGTCCAATACCGTGTCCTGTAAGATTTTTAATAACGGTTAATCCATGATTTCTAGCTGTTTGGAAAACGACTTTACCCATCCCGTTTATTTTGGAACCTGGTTTTGCTTTTTTAAGACCAGCTTCAAATGCCTCTTTTGCAACAGCGCAAATTTTTGATAAAATTTCTTCACCTTTTCCAATTACAATCGAGACGCCTGTATCTGCAAAATAACCGTTCTTGGAACCAGAAACATCTATATTAACAAGATCTCCTTCTTGAATCACTCGATCACTCGGAATTCCATGAGCCACTTCTTTGTTGACACTAATACACGTAAACCCGGGAAAATCGTATTCCCCCTTTGGAGCAGAAATGGCGCCCTCCTTCTCAAATAACTGACCAGCTATATCGTCGAGCTCTTTAGTAGTTACCCCAGGTACCGCTCGTTGCACTAATTCATCGCGAATCGCGGCAACGATTCTGCCAATTTCTTTCAATCCATTAAAATCCTCTTCCGTCTTTGCAATCATGCTTTTTCCCACCTATTTTATTTTATCTTAATAAACGTTCACCTATTAGATTGTACATTTATCCTCAGATAAAATCCAAGCATAATAATTTCATGATGATTAAAACAACAAAAAACAGAGTTACCCAATGTAACACTGTTTTTTATCCATCATAATAATTTTACTTTTTTAATAAAATTTATTTCATTTTGAAATTTTTCAAAAATTTCTTTGTAGGTGGAATTAATTAAAAGTGGAAAGAGGTTTTCTAGTGCTTCTTGGTAATCTTGACCTAACGCTTCCCGGAGAAAAACATATTCATGAAAGAGCAGTGCCTTTTCAAAATCAATACCTAATTCATGTAAGCCTTTATACAAGTCCTTCTTAGGTATACGTAAGATCTTCTTAAATATTTTAATATTTTTTTCAATGAATTTCTCTTCAATATACCGTGTTACATAGTCTGTATACACCATCTGACCAATAGTATTTGTTTCATTTTTTGAGAAGTTGAATCCAATCACACGATCTTCCTTATTTTCACGAATAATAAACGTTTTACTACCTCTTAAATGTGTAATAAAATTTTTGACGCTTTTATCAAAAATTTTATCAAATTGAATAATTTTTTGCAGTTTAACGGCAAAATCAGTATGTTCTTCACCCACAACAAATAACCGGTCAACAATCGGTAAAAGCTTTAAGACTCCTTCGGAAAGTTGACTTGATGCATCATAAATAATGATATCGTACTCGTTTTTCATCAACTTCACTTTTCGTTTTTGTTCGATTAAAGTTAATTTCGAAAATTCGTGTATGAGCTCATTTGAGGTCTCTTCTTTTTCTAAGGTCCCGTAAGAAATGAATGCTGCAGCTATATTTGTATTTAATTTAATCCAATTATAAATGGATAAAGACAATTCAGTTACACCTGATTTTGCTTTTGGAGAGTAAAAGCCAACTAAATACATGTCCCTCACATGCCTTTTATTTAAATCATATGCAAGAAGAAAACAAGTGTTAAAGACAAGCGACTACTTTACAATTTATAACGTAGCAAAAATATTCTTGTGATAAAATATATATATTCTAAAAAAACGCTGATTATAATCCCAAAAGACAGAGGTATCCCAATGAAGAACATGAATAACAAAGAAATACAAACATGGCTCGATAGCAAAAAACTCCCATTATTAGAAAAACTCAAATCATTAGATGAAGTATTTTGGATGAATCCTAACCTTGAAAATTCTCAGCAAGGGATTGAAAAATCTCCGCTGACTGTAGATGAGATTAAAGATGCGGAAGAAAGATTGAACCGTTTTGCTCCCTATCTCGCTAAGGTTTTCCCGGAAACAAAAGCAGCAAATGGGATCATTGAATCTCCATTAGTGAGCATACCATCAATGCAGCAAAAATTAGCCCAGGATTACGGACAGCCTAACTTAGGTGATTTATTACTAAAGTGTGATAGTCACCTGCCAATCTCTGGGTCAATTAAAGCGCGAGGCGGTATTTATGAAATACTCAAACATGCAGAAGAATTGGCTCTTTCACATCAATTGCTTACCCTTCAAGATGATTATTCCATTCTAGCAAGTGAAAAATTCCAATCCTTCTTTTCCCTTTATTCTATTGCCGTCGGTTCTACTGGAAATTTAGGGCTAAGTATTGGTATCATAAGTGCTAAATTAGGGTTTAAGGTAACAGTTCATATGTCCGCGGACGCAAAACAATGGAAAAAGGACTTGCTTCGCAGCAAAAATGTGCAGGTAATTGAATATGAAGCCGATTACAGCAAAGCTGTCGAGCAAGGACGCATCCAAGCAAAAGCAGATCCTAGTTGTTATTTCGTGGATGATGAAAATTCAAGTGATTTATTTTTAGGATACGCCGTGGCCGCCTCCCGGTTGAAAAAGCAGTTAGAACAGTTAGAAATCACAGTTGATGAAAACCACCCTTTATTCGTTTACCTGCCATGTGGGGTTGGCGGTGGTCCAGGAGGCGTAGCATTTGGATTGAAGCAATTGTTTAAAGATAACGTCCACTGTTTCTTTGCTGAACCCACCCATTCTCCTTGTATGTTACTCGGATTAATGACGGGATTACATGATCAAATTTCTGTTCAGGATATCGGAATTGACAATGTCACCGATGCAGATGGACTTGCTGTCGGAAGACCCTCGGGATTTGTCGGCAAAATTATTGACCCTTTCTTAAGTGGAAGTTATACAATAAGCGACGAACAATTATACAAATTGCTCAAGGATCTTGTCGATACTGAAGAAATTCATTTAGAGCCTTCTGCACTCGCAGGGATGATTGGACCGGTTTTCTTATGTAGAGAGGGAAATGATTACTTATGGAACCATAATTTATTGGATAAAATGAGCAATGCTGCACATATCGTTTGGGCGACTGGTGGAAGCATGGTTCCTGCAGAAATGATGGCAGAATATTATCAAAAAGGATCAAAATAATTGAGAAAAACATTATTTATTTCAATGATGATTTCTTTTGTTATATTTATTCTTTTTTCACCTGTTTTTATTCGACTAGTTTCATATTTACACCCAATCGTTTTAATAGTGGTCCTGTTCTGTATTGTTTGGTTGGTCTTATGGTTGGTTCTATTTATCCGGAAAGAAACGATCAATCTTCCCTACCCACTCTTTTTGGGAGGGTTAACTCTCTACACGGTTGCACTTGTGATATTGTTATTTTTCCGTCCAAACGAGCAAAGCTATCACTCAATGAATCTTGTCCCCTTTTCCACCGTTGCATTTTATTTGTCAGGAAAAGTGAACTGGTTAATTTCCTTTTATAATCTAGCTGCTAATATTGGTTTGTTTCTTCCCTATGGCCTATTCCTTAGGTATAAACAGTTTTCTCAATGGAAGGCATTATTTATTGCTTCATTGATGATTGCATGCATTGAGGTTTTGCAATTTGTTTCCCATCGTGGGAGCTTGGACATAGACGATTTGATTTTAAATTTACTTGGAATTTATCTAGGCTGCGTTCTCTTTCCTTTGGTTAAACAAGTGGTGAATATCCCGAATACTAAAGGACCCATCGATAGATGAGTCCTTTAGTATCATTCATTATCAAGCGGCAAATACGAGTAATAGCCATAAATACAAGCTAATTAGCGTGAAAATTAGGGTTAGAGGTATGACAACAATGGTCACTTTTATATATTCCATCCAAGTTATTTTAATCTTATTAGTCTTTAAAATATGCATCCAAAGTAGTGTTGCAAGAGTTCCGATTGGGAGGATCAGAGACCCAATATCACTGCCAATGATGTTTGATAAGTAAACGGTTTTCGTTAATAGGGGTTCTAGTCCCATATCCGTCAAGGCTAAGGTTGAAATCATTAAGGCTGGATGGTTGTTAAAGATATTTGAAAGAAATGCTGTTATGACACCCATGGTTAAACTAGCATGAATCAGACTATTATTAACGATTGGTTTTAGATAGCTTATAAGAAGATTCGATAATCCAATATTGTGTAAACCATAGATGATGACATACATACAAAAGGCGAATATTAAAATATGCCACGGAATTTTACCGATCACATCTTTCGGATTTACCTTTAGGTGAATCCATCTCCATAAAAGCAAGATAACCGAACCAGACACAGCTACCAACGAGACTGAGATGCCAATAAAGGATGCGACGAAAAGGCTAATCCGTACAAGGAATACAAAGATGAGCATATTGATCATGAGTTTCTTTTGTTGATTGAATAAAGTTTCCGAGTCTTGTTGTAATGGATGATATGGGCGGTTTTTATGCAGTGGAATGGAGTAGGAATGGAA
Source organism: Neobacillus sp. C211 (assembly GCF_051842875.1). Taxonomy (NCBI): domain Bacteria; kingdom Bacillati; phylum Bacillota; class Bacilli; order Caryophanales; family Bacillaceae; genus Neobacillus; species Neobacillus sp. C211. Next base: position 1,045 of record NZ_JBPXRO010000014.1, on the reverse strand, counting down.
GCGGATTTCTTTCGGAATATCTTTCTTAAAAACTAGGAATAATAGATAGGATAAAAATAGTAATCCCAGAACCCCAGGAACAAACATCATTTCCGTTTGGAGATACAAATCCATTCCTATTATTTTCAAGGCTATTAGATTAACGATGTTACTAACACCTATTGGAGCACTTGAAGCAGTCGCAATTAACGCACCACTTAAGAGAAACGGTATCTTTTGCCTGTTTTTTAACTTTAGATTATTTAAAATTAAGATCAGGATTGGTGTAGTAATTAAGATACTTCCATCGTTATTAAAAAATAGTGTCATTAAAAAGCAGAGTATTAAAGTATTCCAATATAATCGAATACCCGAACCCTTCGATATTTTCAACATTAACGCAGCTGTCCAGCTAAAGAAACCGAAACTTTCAAGTACGATGGCCATAACAATTGTGGCGATGATGGTAATTGCAGCCCCCGTAACTTTTGAACTTATATCTAATAAATCCCCAGTCGAAACGCTTCCACTTACAAAAACAATAGTGGCGCCTATTGCCGCTGGGATTGCTTCATTCATATTTTTTGGACGGATAAAGATCAGGACCATTGTTAGAATAAAAGCAAAGATGGTAATGATTACCGTCGATTGATGATACATATAAATAAATTACTCCCTTCACAAAAAATTCGTTCATTATTTTCCGTTTATTTCCTTCTTATCCTTTGCTTTATAGTACGTCCCAATGTGAAGGCTTGTTCTAAACGAATGTCTCGTCTTTTCATAAATCAGCATGTAACTAGAAGTATTTTCAAAAATTCTACTAGATTTTTACCTATATTTTTATATATAGACGAATGACACACATGCATTTTAATAGGTTTATGTAACAAGAAATGTACAAAAAAACCGATACTTTTGAAAGTATCGGTTGCTACTGTTAGTGTTTTTTGCCTTTTTTAGCTTTTGGACCTTTTTTAGCTTTTGGGCCCTTTTTACCGTGGCTGCCGCTACTACCGCTGCCTGAGCTGCCTGAGCTGCCTGAGCTGCCTGAACTGCCTGAGCT